>NZ_LT629752.1:3457500-3757500 GCF_900105145.1 Polaribacter sp. KT25b
AAAAACTCTCAATTTACACAAGAAGAATTTGATAAAGAAGTACAAATTACTTTAGATGGTTTAAAATCTAATGAAAAAAATGTTACTTCTGCTGCAAGACGTGTAGAAAATGTATTAACTTTTGGTAAAAATCATCCTTTTGGAGAATTTACATCAAAAGAAAGTGTAAGTAAAATTACTTTAGATGATGTTAAAAACAACTACAATACCTACTACAAACCAAACAATGCATATTTAGTTATAGAAGGTGATATTAACACAAAAGAAATAGAAAAATTAGTTAAAAGCTTGTTTTCTGATTGGGAGCAAGGAGAAATTCCTGCTTATACAATACCAGCAACTGAAAGTGTAGCAACTACAGAAATTAATTTTATTAATATGCAAAATGCTGTACAATCAGAAATTGCTGTAATTAACAATGTAGATTTAACTTTAGGCGATAAAGATTATTACGCTGCATTAATGGCTAGTAATATTCTTGGTGGTGGCGGAACTGCACGTTTATTTATGAATTTACGTGAAGATAAAGGATACACTTATGGTTCTTACGCTAGTTTAAGACAAAACAGATATGCAGGTTCTTTTAGAGCAACTGCAAGTGTTAGAAATATGGTTACTGATAGTTCTGTAGTAGAAATACAAAAAGAAATTAATAAAATTAGATATCAAAAAGTTACGCCAGAAGAATTAGAAAATTCTAAAGAAGAATATATTGGTGGCTTTGTTATGGATGTGCAAAAACCTAGAACTGTTGCTAACTTTGCTTTAAATATAGAACGTTATAATTTACCAAAAGACTTCTATGCAAACTATATTAAAAATATTAAAGCAGTTACTCTAGATGATGTTCAAAATGCTGCAATAAAATATTTTAGAGGAGATAAAGCTAGAATTATTATTACAGGGAAAGGAATTGATGTGCTTAAAAATCTTGAAAAAACAGATTACGTAATTAAGTATTTTGATAAATATGGTAATCCTACAGAAAAACCAGCAATGACTTTACCAATTCCTGAAGGAATGACAACTGCAAATGTAATTGACAAGTACATAACTGCAATTGGCGGAAAAGATAAAGTTATGGCAATTAAAACCACAATGATGGTTGCAAATGCTACAATTCAAGGTACTCCTTTGGTAATGACTAAGAAATCTTCTGCACCAAACAAAACATCGCAAGAAATTGCTGTTATGGGTAATGTGATGCAAAAATCTGTTTTTGATGGTACAACAGGTTATAAAGAAGCTAGAGGTCAACGTACAAATTTAGAAGGTGATGATTTAGAAAAAGCTAAAAAAGATGCTTCAATTATTAGCGATTTAAATTATACTAATGGTAAACTGGACAGAATTGAACCTATCGACGGAAAAAACTATTTTGTTATAATTTACAATGATGTAGAAGCTTTTTATGATATGGAAACCGGCTTAAAAGCTCAAGAAATAAGAACCACAAAAGCACCAGACGGTTCTGAAGCAAAAGTACCAACTACTTTTAGCAATTACAAAGAAGTAAAAGGTGTTAAATTTCCGTTTGCAATAGGTATAAAATCTGGACCAATGGATTTAAAATTTGAAGTAACTGATTTTAAAGTAAATGAAGGAGTTACTGATGCTGATTTTAAATAATTTTCTTTTAGAAAATAATACTATTATAAAAGAGTCAAGACTTCGGGTTTGGCTCTTTTTTATTCTCAACTTTTGAGCTTTAAGTCTACTTTTTCTTATTTACCAAATACACACCAAATAAAATAATTACACCAGCAAAAAACTGAATTAAATCAAGCTTTTCTCCATCTAAAATTCCCCAAGAAATAGCAACAATAGGAATTAAATAAGTTACTGATGATGCAAAAATTGGCGATGCTAAATGCACTAAATTATTATAAAATATTTTTGCAATTCCTGTTCCTAAAACCGCTAGAATAGTAATATAACCTAACGCTGACATTTTGGTTTCTGTATACTCAAAAGTGCTAAAAAAATCAGTAAAAACCAAAACTACAAAAGCCGGAATTACCAACAACAAAAAATTGCCAGCCACAATACTTATCGCACTAATATCTGATAAATGTTTCTTTACAATATTTACATTAAAAGCGTATCCAACAGAAGCAATTACAACTAATATCGAAAACCAATAATTTTGATTCGGATTTAAATCAGCGCCTTGTAGAATCAATAAGATTGTTCCAATTAAGCCAATAACAATTCCGATAAATTGTTGCTTTTTAAATGTAAATCCAAAAGCCAAAGCACCAACAATAAATGTATTAAAAGGCGTTAAGGAATTTAAAATGGAAGTAATAGAACTATCAATACCAGAAACAGCATAAGCAAATAGAAATACTGGAAAAAAAGTACCTAAAAGTGCTGTAGAAACAATGTATTTATAATGTTTTTTCTTGATTTCTTTTAGACTCTTAGAACCAATCATCAAAAGAAATAAACCAGCAATTAAAATACGTAAAGCACCTAATTGAATTGGAGTTAAACCAATTAATGCTTTTTTCATCAAAATAAAAGAACTTCCCCAAACCAATGAAAGTAAACCCAAATACAACCACTTTTTTTGTTGAATATTCATAAGCTTGATTAAATTTTTCACAAAAGTCTGATATTTATTTAAATACAATACTTTTTATTGATAAATTTGTAAAATAATTCAATAACAACATCTGATAATCCTTTTTTAGGAATTATCTCTTATTAAAAAATCAATAAAAATCTTTAAATTTTATCTAATGAAAGTTCAAAAAATAATATTCTCGATAGCAATTGCTTGTTTTATTTTAACAGGATGTAAAAATGAAGCACCTAAAGAAGTGAAAAAAGAAAATGTGTCTTTAGCAATTTCTGGTATGACTTGCGAAATTGGTTGCGCAAAAACTATTCAATCTAAATTATCTAAAAAAGAAGGTGTTTTAGATGCTAAAGTTGTTTTTACTGATAGTATTGCAAACATTGAGTTTGATGCTAATAAAACATCCAAAGAAGATTTAATTGCTTTTGTAAGCGGAATTGCTGGAGGCGAATTATACAAAGCTTCAGAAGCTTCAAACAAAATGAATACTTCTAAAAAGACGCATGCTTGTTCTGATGCTTGCAAAGAAAGTTGTGACATGAAAGCTGATAAACCAGCTTGTAAAGAAGATTGTAAAATGGCTTGTTGCGCTGATAATAAAGCCTAAATAAAATTCATATAACCAAAAAAGCAGGCTTTAAAAGCCTGCTTTTTTTATGTCTAAAAACTAGTGATTATAAACTTATACTTTTCCAAAACCAAGTACTTACATCAACTCAAGTACTTACATCAACTTTAGTTCATGTTTTGTAATCTGCAGTAGTTGAAATAGCAACGTTATTAATAATTATATTGTACAATAGACCACCATTTTTTATATCCATATTAGACAGTATATCAATCATTGAGTTTGATGCTAATAAAGCATTCAAAGAAGATTTAATTGCTTTTGTAAGCGGAATTGCTGGAGGCGAATTATACAAAGCTTCAGAAGCTTCAAACAAAATGAATACTTCTAAAAAGGCGCATACTTGTTCTGATGCTCGCAAAGAAAGTTGTGACATGAAAGCTGATAAACCAGCTTGTAAAGAAGATTGTAAAATGGCTTGTTGCGCTGATAATAAAGCCTAAATAAAATTTATATAACCAAAAAAGCAGGCTTTAAAAGCCTGCTTTTTTTATTTCTAAAAACTAGTGATTATAAACCTGCACTTTTCCAAGACCAAGTACTAACATCAACTTTAGTTCCTGTTTTGTAATCTGCAGTAGTTGAAGCAGAAACATCATCAATAATAACATTGTCTAATGAACCTCCATCTACCATATCTATATCAAGATCATAACCTTCTAACCAGATATTTGTAATAGTTCCTCCAGAATTTTTCTTAAACTGTAACCCTGTTCCACCAACTGTAGAAATTGCTGTTAAGTTTACAAATTTAGGATTCAAATTATCTTTATCGCCTTCAAAAGCAGTAGAAAAACCAGATACAGTATGAGAAATATACGTATTTGTTAAAGTACCATTCCAACCTTCTGTCCAATCTACAGAATCATCTTCGTTATTTTCTAAGTAAATATTTGATGCAGAAACAGTTCCTCCAAAAAACTCAACTCCATCATCTGCTCCATTAATTACAGAAATGTTTTCTATTGTAGTTCCAGAACCAACTGCGTAAAAAGAAATTCCATTGTATTGAGAATCTGCATTAATTTGAGCACCTGTTCCTTTAATTACTAAGTATTTAATAGACCCAGAGCTATCTGCATTATTAGTTCCACCATAAATAAAACCACCAACTTCTGCTTCTGCATCTTCACCAGCAGTAGTAGTTGCATCTCCACAAATTGTTAATCCACCCCAATCTCCAGCTGTTCCAGCAGCAGAAGAAAATACAACTGGATTAGTAGCTGTTCCTTGAATATCTATTTTACCACCTTTTAAAACTGCAATGTAAACACCTGTACCACCATTTCTAGCTTCAATTTTTGTTCCTGCAGGAATTACTAATTCTCCACCATCTTGAACAATGTAAGATGAATTTAATTTATAGCTTACAGAAGCGTCTAAAGTTACAGTACCAGTTACAGTACCTTGTAAAATTGAAGTAGGAATTGAAACACTAGAATTTACCCAAGTAAAATCTGAAGCAGTAACACTTGGTGCATTTGTATAAGATAATAATGGGTTTGCAGCAACACCATCAATTAAAACATTTGTTAATGGCCCATCATCTTTCATATCGATTGACACATCATAACCTGTTAAAGATAAACCTGTAATTGTACCTCCAGATTGTAATTTAAATTGTAAAGCTGTACCACCAACAGTAGAAACTGCAGTAATATTATTAAATTTAGGATTGTTATTTTGCTTGTCTCCTTCAAAAACAGTTGAAAATCCAGAAACTGTATGAGAAATGTAAGCATTATCTACAGTTCCACTCCATCCTTCAGTCCAATCAATTGAATCATCTTCATTGTTTTCTAAGTATAAATTACTTGCAGAAACAGTTCCTCCAAAAAATTCAAAACCATCATCAGAACCATTAATTACAGCAACATTACTAATTGTTGTTCCAGAACCAACTGCATATAAAGAAACTCCATTATATTGAGAATCTGCATTAATTTGAGCTCCTGTTCCTTTAATAATTAAATAATTGATTGATCCAGAATTGTCTGTATCATTTGTTCCTCCATAGATAAAACCACCAACTTCTGCTTCTGCATCTACGCCCGCAGTTGTAGTTGCATCTCCACAAATTGTTAATCCACCCCAATCTCCTGGATTTCCAGAAGCAGAAGTCATAAACACAGGGTTTGAAGAAGTACCTTGAATATCTATTTTACCACCTTTTAAAACTGCAATGTAAACATTAGTTCCTCCATTTGCTGCTTGAATTCTTGTTCCTGCAGGAATTGTTAATGTTACACCTGATTGAACAATAAATGAAGAACTTAAATTATAAATTGTACTAGAACTTAATGTGAAATCCTCTTCTAAGTTTCCACTCATAACTCCAGATTGTAAGCTTTGTATAACTTCAGATTCTGGCTCAGTAATAATAATACCTGGCTCATCACTACCACAATTTGTGAATGATAAAGTAGCAATAGAAAAAGCTACGATGTTTAAAATTTTAAAAACTGATTTTTTCATTTTTAGTATAATATGGTTATTAATTTTCTACAAAGAAATCGACTTATTTTCTAATTATCTTTACCTAAATATTAATAATACGTTAGCTTTTATATTCTTTTTGTTGTTTTGTTAAGTAATTGTTAATTACTTAAAAATCATATTTAAACCCTAATGTTAACTGACTTCCTTTTTTGTAAGAAAGCACAGTTTCATTAGTTTCAACACCTGTTATAATGTCTTTAATGTCTTGCGTTTGCTTAATTTCTGGGTTCATTAAGTTTCTACCAACTAGTTTTATTTGTAAATTCTTTGTTAACTCTTTACTCATCACTAAATCTAACGTAACAAAACCTTTTTCTATAATTTGATCATTAAATTCTGTAGCTCTGTTTGCATACCCTTCTGCACCTCCTAAAGAAAATATTTTATCCGAAGAATAATTACCTGTTAAGGTTGCTAAAAATTCTTTTTCTTTTTTGTTGCTGAAGCTTAAAGAACTATTAACAATAAAATCTGATGCACCTTGTAAGCTAGATTCTGTAGCATCTTTATATTGAAAGTTTTCAAATAAATCTTGATTTAACCACATTTTAGTAATGTTACCAGTTATGTTTAAAATCCCTTCATCATCACTATTTTTAATTAAATCTGTTTTTGCTTCTAATTCAAAACCATAAACAGTAGCTTTATCTCCAGTATTTGCGTAGAAAAAATACCCTGATGAACCTCTTGTTAACGCTAAATTGATAGGATTATTAATTTGCTTGTAAAATGCAGTTGCAGAAAATAACTGTCCTCTATTTGGAAACATTTCATATTTTAAATCCCAATTATAAATTTCTGATTTTTCTAAATCTGGATTTCCTTTCGTTACACGACCAGTTGGAGAAACATATTCGAAAGGAGCCAATTCTTTAAACTCTGGTAACGTTTGTGTAATACTAGACGCAAAACGTAAATATTGATTTTCATTTACCTCAAACTTTAAGTTTACACTTGGGTAAAAACTTTCGTATGTTTTATCTAAAGAGCCTATTCTACCTACGTAATTTCCAACATCCCAAAGTACTTTTATTTCATCTTTTTCATAACGAAAACCTAGATTACCAGATAATTTATCCAAAGAAAAATCGAAGTTTACAAAACCTGCCATAATATCTAAATCTGCTTCATATCTATCTGTAGGTTGTGTTGTTAATGTTAATCCATTATTAAAACCTGTAGATGTAAAAGTTGTTGATAATTGATCTATAGAAGGTGCAGTAAAATCTTTTGCTTTAACACCAACAAATAACGATTTAAAGGTTCTTTCTTTATGTCTATAATTAAAGCCGTAGTTTAAAGCAAACGGTTTATCATCATTTTCATCAGGTAAACCCAAAGCCCATTTATTTTCTACAAGTGCATTGTATTCTATATCTTCAATTTTTTGGCTAGATTTTCTTTGTTGATAATCGCCAACGTGTGCATATTGAATTGTTGGAGAAACATCAATATTTAAAATATTTACTTCGTTTCTAATTCTATTTGGTTCTTCTGCCAATACAAAATTATAACCAGCTGCCCAATTTAAAGTATTGTTTTCATTCCATTTATGCTCACCTAATAATTGATTGATAAAAAGTGTTGTTTGTTTAAAGTTTTGATCTCTTACAAATGCGCCATCATCTTGTGGATCTTGATCATACACATATCCATAACCTTTTCTACCTTGTTCGTATAAGTTATCAATTCCATTATTAACAAATAGTGTATTGTATTTAAGCTTATTATTCTCATTAAATTTAAAACCAACATTTATATAACCTGTTGTATTTGTGGTTGAGATATATTGCTCAACATCAGTTTCATCAGCACTTATTCCTCTATCAATATTAACTTGTCTTGTTACACCTGGAAAAGAGGTGTTTAAAACATTTAATCTGTAAGAATTAAAAACGCCTTCTCTATACTCAAATGATTTAGAGTGAGAACCTGCTACAAATATTGAAAGGTCTTTACCAAAGATTTCAAATTTTCTTCCGGCAGAAAAAGAACCACTAAAGTTAATAGGAGTAGAAATAGTTTCTGTATCCCAACCTTGATAGGTAATTGCATCTTGAAGTGCGTATTGCTTTTTATGAAAGCCTAAAGTAACATCGTTGTTAATTATTGTAGTTCTAAAATCATCAGAAAGATTTAAAACATTTGTATTTGCACCACCAGATAACGAAATAGTAAATTCTTTACCTGAGTATTCTTTAGAGTTTACATCTACATTACCAGAACCTTGATCTGCATAACTAGAAGTTGTGTATGTTTTGCTAATTCCTACATTTTTAATAATGTTGGTAGAAAACAAATTAAGGTTTATATTTTTATTATTTACATCATCAGAAGGAATTGGCAATCCATTCATTGTTGTTGATAAATATCTATCTCCTAAACCTCTAATATAAATATCTCCAGAACTTTCACTTTTAGTAACTCCAGATATTTTAGTAGTTGCATTTGCAGCATCAGAAACACCAACTTTAGATAATGTTTGTGCGCCAATACTTTCTTTAATGACAGTTGCTTTTTTCTGCTCTAATAAAAGTGCACTCACAGATTCTTTATTTGAACTTGTTTTTATTATAATATCATCTAAAGCAACACCTTCTTCTGCAGATAATATTTCATTAATTACAACTGTTTCTCCTACTTTAATAGCAAACGATTTTTCAATTGCCTTATAACCTAAGAAACTAAAAACTACAATATGATTTCCAGCAGGAACTTTTATAGAGTAGTTACCATCAAAATCTGTAGTTGCACCTATTGTTGTACCTTTAATAAGTACGTTTGCAAACGGTAAAGATTCGTTATTTGCTTCTTTATCTTTTAATGTTCCCTTTAATGTTCCTTGGTCTTGAGCGTTCATAAACTGACTCAAAACTAGCAAAGTAATAAATAAAATTTTCTTCATTTTTAGTGTTTAATTACTTCTGCAAAAGTCTACCCGCTTTGTAAACTCTATGTTAGTTGTAAATTATGATTTCATTACTGTAATATTAAATTAAGGTTAAGACAAATAAAAAGTTAACAGTTTTTTAATTTTAGATAAACATAAAATTCAACTGTTGGTTGCATTTTTGTAATTATCTCTTGAGATTAAATGTCATCATAATACATTAGTTTTTGTCAACTATTTATATGACTTACTGCCTTTGATCAAGGCAGTTTTTTTCTATTAATAAATGTTAAAACAACGTTAAATTAAGATTATTTTTAGTTATTTTGTAATGACAAAAACTAATAATGATAAATTCCTCAATGCTACAAAATGTAGTAACCTTTGCATGTATAAGTGTTTTTTTAAGCATAAATGCACAAGAAACAAATGCACCTAAATTTGGGAAAGGATTATTTAATTTAATTGGCGAAGACAGTACCTGGACTATGAAAGTTGGTTTAAGGTTTCAAACGCTAGCTATTTCTAGTTGGGATGTAGAAAACGGACTTTCTAATCCTTCTTCATCTATGTTAATTAGAAGATCTCGTTTAAAATTTGATGGTTTTGCGTTTTCACCAAAATTAAAATATAAATTAGAATTAGGATTATCAAATAGAGATCAATCTGGAGCATCAGAATATACAAGTGATGCACCTAGATATATAATGGATGCCGTTTTAAAATGGAATTTTTCTAGAAACTTTGTTCTCTGGTTTGGACAAACAAAATTACCAGGCAACAGAGAACGAGTTATTTCGTCTGGCGATTTACAAATGGTAGACCGTTCTTTACTAAACAGCAGATTTAATATTGATAGAGATACTGGCGTTCAACTAAGACACAAGACCAAACTTTCTGAAAAATTTTTAATGAAAGAAATCTTCTCTATTTCTCAAGGTGAGGGAAGAAATGTTACTACAGGAAATGAAGGTGGACATCAATTTACAGGAAGAATTGAATTATTACCTTTTGGAGATTTTGAAAGCAAAGGAGATTATAGAGGAAGTGATCTCAAATTTGAACAAAATCATAAACTTTCGTTTGCATTTGGTTATAATCTAAATAAAAATGCTGTAAGAACTAGAGGGAATCAAGGTGCTTACATGATCAATAATAATGGATTATACGCAACAGATATTTCTAACATTTTTATCGATGCAATGTATAAGTACAAAGGTTTTTCTTTTATGGCAGAATATGCAAATAGAGACGCAAAAGATCCTTTAGCAAAAAATTCTGATGATACTTTAACAGGCGATGAGGTTCAAGTTGGTAATGGTTTAAATCTGCAAACAGGATATTTACTTTCTAAAACGGTAGAAGTTTCTGCTCGTTATACCAACATTTCTTTAAATAAAAACATTACTGGAGAAGGTGCAGAAAACCAATATACATTAGGTTTATCTAAATATATTGCAGGTCATAAATTAAAAGTTCAAACAGATGTAAGCTATACAGATATTGGTTTTAGCACAAATAAATTATTGTATAGATTACAGGTAGATATTCATTTTTAACGCATATTAACATAACATAAACGTAACATTCACAATTTTTTGTGTTTGTAACTTTGCAAAACTAAAATTTTATATAAAAATGGGAGATCCATATATTTTAATGCTTGTTGCTTTAGCTATTTTAGCTATAGTAGATTTAGTTGTAGGAGTTAGTAATGATGCTGTAAATTTCTTAAATTCAGCAATTGGCTCTAAGGCAATTCCTGTAAAGAAAATCATGATTATTGCTAGTTTAGGTGTATTCTTTGGTGCAGTTACCTCTAGTGGAATGATGGAAGTTGCTCGTAAAGGAATTTTTAACCCTAATATGTTTATGTTTCAAGACATTATGATCATTTTTATGGCTGTAATGATTACAGATATTCTTTTATTAGATATTTTTAATTCGCTTGGAATGCCAACATCAACTACAGTTTCTATTGTTTTTGAATTATTAGGTGCTGCAGTTTGTATTTCATTACTTAAAATTTCTGCAAACGATGCTCATTCAATTTCAGATATCTGGAGCTACATCAACCATGAAAAAGCATTAGATATTATTAACGGAATTCTACTCTCTGTTGTTGTAGCCTTTTCTGTTGGAGCCCTCGTTCAATTTGCATCAAGATTAATTTACTCTTTCAATTTTGAAAAAAGAGCCACTTATGTAAATGCACTTTTTGGTGGTTTTGCAATTACTGCAATTACCTATTTTATAATTATAAAAGGTTTAAAAGGAACTCCTTTTTATAGTGATGTAAAACATTTAATTGAAGGAAATACTCTTACTATTATTGCCGGAAGCTTTATTGCCTGGTCTGCTATTTCTCAAATATTAATACAATTTTTAAAAGTAAATGTTTTAAAACTAATTATTGGTATTGGTACATTTTCTTTAGCAATGGCATTTTCTGGAAACGATTTGGTAAACTTTGTTGGTGTGCCAATTGCTGCTTGGAATTCTTATGAAGCATGGTCTGTTTCTGGCGTTGCAGCAGATTCTTTTTCTATGGGCATCTTAGCAAAAAAAGTACCATCTAATGTTTGGTTACTATTATTAGCTGGTACAATTATGGTTGTTACTTTATGGACCTCTAGTAAAGCACAAAATGTAATAAAAACAGGAATCGATTTATCTCGTCAAGGAGATGGTCATGAAAAATTTCAACCAAATGGGGTGTCTAGAATTGTTGTTAGAGCTGCCATGACTCTTAATACCGGAATTAGTTATATAATTCCTAAATCTACATTAGCTTTTATCGATTCTAAATTTCAAAAACCTGTTGTAAAATTACCTAAAGACAAAAAATATGAATTACCAGCTTTTGATTTAATTAGAGCTTCTGTTAACTTAATTGTTGCCGGAATTTTAATTTCTATAGCTACTTCTATGAAACTGCCTTTATCTACAACTTATGTTACATTTATGGTAGCAATGGGTACATCTTTAGCAGATAGAGCTTGGGGACGTGAAAGTGCTGTTTATAGAGTTGCAGGTGTTCTTAATGTTATTGGTGGGTGGTTTCTAACTGCAATTGTAGCTTTTTTCGCAGCTGCTTTAGTTGCTTATTTAATTAGTTGGGACATGGTTATGATTCCTGTTTTATTAGCAGTAGTTGCTATTTTAATGGGTAGAAACACTTTACTTCTTAGAAAGGAAACGAAAGAAGTAAAAAAACAACAATATATAGAAAGAGAAGAATTAATTACAATAAATGGTGTAATTGAAGAAAGTGCAGATCATATTTCTGAAGTAATAAACCGTGTAAATAAATTATATACAAATGTTGTTGATGATTTATCTAGCCATGATTTAAATAAATTACGTAAAACAGATAAACACGTAGAAAAGTTAAATAATGAAATAGATAATTTAAAAGATGGTGTGTTTTATTTTATTAAATCTTTAGATGATACCTCTGTACAAGCTAGTAGATTTTACATAATGGTATTAGGTTATTTACAAGATGTTGCACAATCTATTAGCTATATCTCTAGAGCTAGTTTTAAACACGTTAATAACAATCATAAAAATCTTAAGAAAGCTCAAATAAAAGATTTAAAAGAAATTGATATTGAATTATCTGATTTATTAACTAAAGAAGCTTCTATTTTTGGTAATAGAAATTTAGATGATCTTAATAATCTTTTAAAAGAAAAAAATCAATTACTAAAAAGTGTTTCTGTTTCAATAGAAAAGCAAGTTGCAAGAATTAGAACAGATGAAACAAGCCCGAAAAACACAACCTTGTATTTTAGTATTTTATTAGAAACAAAAGATTTAATATCTGCTTTAATAAATTTACTACAAACCTATGAGGAGTTTTATTTAAGTACAAAACAGATGAAGAAATAAAATTTTATTTCTTATAATTTAAAAAAAACCATGAAAAGATTCATGGTTTTTTTTATTAGAACCAAAATCCTAAATTAAACAACCAAAAACTTTGATTGGTTTCTGGAGACCAACTGTATTTAATTTCTAAAGGCCCAACTAAACTACCATAACTATAACCTAAAGCATAACCAGATATAACATCTTTAAATAGTTCTATATCTCTAAAAACATTGTCTCCTAATCTTCCATAATTTGCAATAAAAATTGCATTATGTTTATCTGTAATAGCATATCTAAAGTTAAATTCAGATTTTACAAAAGAATTATCAGAAAGTTCTGCAAAATCATATCCGTAAAAAGAAATAAAGGTGTTTATATAATTCTGATTATAGCCTCCTAAATAAAAATCAAAAATTCCTGACTCTGGGTTCTTCAAAGTAAAACCAGCTTCATTTGTAAACTGAAAGGTTAACTTATTCCAAAATGTTTTAGCAAAACCTAGAGTTCCTTTTGCTTGCCCAAAAGTTTCAAAATCGCCATTATAATCAGAAGAAGCCATATTAAATCTAAAATTTAGATCTGCAAAATACCCTTTTGTAGGAAAATAGTTTTTATTATAAGTATCTAGCTTTAAATATCCAAAAGTGTTAAAATAATGACTTTTATCTAAAATAGTTTCTTCATTATTTGTGGTAATTGTTGCTGTTGTTGCTTTTATATATTTATGTTCTGCACCTAAACCAATAGCAAATTTTCTATCAAAAGTAGTTTGAACAAAAAACTGATTGGTAAAATCTATATATTTTAAATTAATATTATCAATATTAGGAAATGTAGAAACTAACGGATTAACCTTTGTGCTTGAAGTAAAATGATTATATCTAGATCGAAAGCCATAACTAATATAAAAACCATTATCTACAAAATAGTTTAGGTTATACCTTAAATTATCTCCTAAAATCATATCTACAGAAAGCAAGTCATTATCAAGTAATAGATGTTTCTGACTGTAATTTGCTAATACGCTAGATTTGTATAAAAGATCGTAATGAACGCCAAGTTTTAAACTTGCATTTTCGTTCGTTTCTTTCAAGTAAAAACTTAATAAATAAGTGTTATCTACCTTCTTAATTAAATTATATTCAATACGATCATAATTTCTTGTTGCAGATAATAAGTAAATCTTTTTTGTTATTTCTCTTCTTGTAACACTATCACCTTCTTTTAATTTTAATTTTCCAAGTACAAAAGCTCTCGTATAATCCTTTATACCATCAATAGAGATACTAGAAATTGTTAACTTTTCGTTATTTAATTTTAATGGAGCTCTTTTCTTTTTATTTTTTTGTTTTACTGCAAGTTCTTTAAAGACCTTTCTATATTTTATTGCTTCATCAATTCCTATTTTTAAAATTTCATCTTTTTTATCAAAATCAACTACACCAAATTTAGAAATATCAGGATGAATATAAACATCAATTTTTTCTTTCTCCTTTTCTGTTTTGCTATACATTTGATAACTCATTATCTGATTTAAAATAGATATTGCAGAGTTTAACTTATCTTTCTTATACAATTTACCTTCTACATCAGATCCTATTACAATATCTATTCCTTTTGCCTTCATTACACTAACAGGAAAATTATTTGCAATTCCGCCATCAACCAATAATTTACCGTCTAAAACAACAGGATTTAGCAACGTAGGAAAAGAACCACTTGCTCTTAACGCCAAAGGTAAAGAACCTTTTTCGATCAATACTTCACCACCAGTTTCAACATCTGTTCCAATACAATAAAAAGGGACTGATAATTTAGTAAAATCTTGATTACCATCTAAAGAATCGAATAATTCTAACAATAGATTAAGTACATTTTGACCTTTAGAAATTGCTTTTGGAAACCCAATAACACCTTTTTTTACAGGTAAAGTTATCATAGTATTTTCGCCATATTCTTTTTCAAAAAAAGTTTCTGAACTTCTTGGCAATAAATCTCTTACTAGAGCAAAAAAATCGGTTTCAATTATAATAGTTTCTATTTGATCTGCAGAATAACCAGCAGCATATAAACCACCAATAATTGCACCCATACTTGTACCGCCAATATAATCTAACTTAATACCTGCTTTGTCAATTTCTTTTAAAACACCTACATGTGCAAAACCTTTTGCCCCACCACCACTTAAAACCAAACCTATTTTTGGTTGTTTTTGTTGACTAAAAAAAACAGCTGTAATCAGTAAAAAAAAAATTGTTGTATAATTTTTCATGTTTTTTGAGGATGATAAAATTGATATACTTTTGTAGCTCTTGCATTGCCAATAACTTCAACTAAATCTGGTAAAGAAGCTTCTTTTACGCGTTTTGCCGATTTAAATTTACGCAATAAAGTTGTAATAGTCTGTTTACCAATATCAGGAATTTGTTCTAACTCACTTTTTATAGCACTTTTACTACGTTTATTTCTGTGAAAAGTAATTCCGAATCTATGCGCTTCGTTTCTTAAATACTGCGTAATTTTTAAAGTTTCAGACTTTTTATCTAAATACAAAGGAATTGGATCATCTGGATAATATATTTCTTCTAAACGTTTTGCAATTCCGATAATGGCAATTTTGCCACGCAATCCTAAAACATCTAAACTTTTTAAAGCGGATGATAATTGTCCTTTTCCTCCATCAATAATAATTAGTTGTGGCAAAGGTTGCTCCTCTTCTAATAAACGCTTGTATCTTCTGTACACAACCTCTTCCATAGATGCAAAATCATCAGGACCTTCTACCGTTTTTATATTGTAATGTCTGTAATCTTTTTTACTTGGTTTCCCATCTTTAAAAACCACACAAGCAGCAACAGGATTTGTACCTTGAATGTTAGAATTATCGAAACACTCTATATGTCTTGGCTCTACAGAAAGGCGTAAATCCTTTTTCATTTGCGCCATAATTCTTTTTACATGCCTGTCTGGATCAACAATTTTAATCTGCTTAAATTGTTCTTGTCTGTAATATTTTGCATTTCTTTCTGATAATTCTACAATACGTTTTTTATCACCCAATTTAGGAATTGTAACTTTTACACTTTCGCCCAAATCTACTTTAAAAGGAACATAAATTTCTGGTGATTGTGAGTTGAACCGTTGTCTAATTTCAACAATAAAAAGTTCTAATAGTTCTTTGTCTGTTTCGTCTAATTTTTTCTTAATTTCTGTTGTATTAGACTGGATAATTGATCCGTTAGAAATCTTTAAAAAGTTTGCATATCCGTGAGTTTCATCAGAAATAATTGAAAAAACATCTACATTATTTATTGACGGATTTATAATAGTAGATTTTGCTTGATAATTACCTAATAAGCTAAGTTTTTCTTTGATTTTTTGCGCCTCTTCAAACTCCATCTTTTCAGCAAAATCTAACATCATTTCTTGAAACTTCTCTAAACTTTCTTTAAAATTTCCTTTAATAATATTTCTAATTTCTCTGATAGAATCATTGTAATTTGCCTCTGTTTCTAATCCTTCACAAGCGCCTTTACAGTTCTTTAAATGATATTCTAAACAGACTTTATATTTACCTTCGTTTATGTTTTTCTTACTTAAATCGAAAGCACAGGTTCTTAAAGGATAGAGTTCTTTTATCAAATCTAACAAAACGCGAACCGTTCTTACAGAAGTATAAGGACCAAAATATTCTGAGCCATCTTTTATAACTCTTCTTGTCATAAATAATCTTGGAAAACGCTCGTTTTTAATACAAAGCCAAGGGTAACTTTTATCATCTTTTAAAAGAACATTATACTTTGGTCTGTACTTTTTAATTAAGTTATTTTCTAATAAAAGTGCGTCTGTTTCTGTATTTACAACAATGTGTTTTATGTTTACAATTTTCTTTACTAAAACTCTAGTTTTACCATTTTCGTGGTTTTTATTAAAGTAAGATGAAACTCTTTTTTTTAAGTTTTTAGCTTTACCAATGTAAATAATTACATCGTCTTTATCAAAATATTGATAAACTCCGGGCTCATTTGGTAAGGTTTGTACTTGTAGTTCTAAAGATGCAGACATAGTCAAAAATACTATTTTTACAGAAATAAATTGGTTTAATTAGTATGCTATATTTTCTAAAAAACCAGCGTTTGTATTATCTACAACTTGCCAACCATAAATAGCAGATAATTGATAAATTTTAGAAATTTCCTCGAAAAAACGTGTTTTAGCAGCCGTTTTTAAATTTGTTAATTTTATTGATTCCTTAATTTTATCAATACTTTTTTGGTTGATTTTATTCAAATCTGTTTTCGAAAAAGTATTAAATTGACTTTGTTGTAAATCAAAATATTTTACATCCGGAGAAATTGTAATTTCCTCATCAGGCATTTTATTGATGTAAATTTTTTTCTGTAAAGAATCTATTTGAATGTCTAATTTTGATAAATCATAACCAACCTCAACTGTTGCATTTACAGTAACAATGGCTTTTTTATCAAAAGAAATAGTTTCGTAAAAGTACTTTTTAGAATCAGAATAATTATAAATTTCAGAAAAGTTTGCATTTGACACAACTAGCTTACTCATATTTTTAATTGAGTTTACAACTACTTGAATTTCTTCTTTTTGCTGATGTTTATTATCTTTTTGATACCAATATTTGGCAATGAAAAAACCAATAAAAAAAACGAGAATATATCTTGAAATCTTCATACTTGAGTAAGTTAGAATTTAAAATCTAATCTTTACACAAGTTAGTGAAAAATACGAGACTTTATTTTAAGAAAAAATTAAATTTCTGATGCTCTTTAAGCTACTTTATTCTCAGAATTTTTTTCTTCTTTTGGAAAAGCTTGTTTGCTAAAAATAAAAAGTAAAACTACACCAATTGTTATGTAAGCATCTGCAGGATTAAAAATATATTGAAAAAAAGTATATTGTTCTCCACCAACAAAAGGAATCCAACTTGGTAAATCTCCAGTCCAAAGTGGAAAATAAAACATATCTACTACTTTACCATGAAAAAAAGTTCCATAAGGCTCATCAGCAAAAAGAGTTGCTACTTTATGGCTAGAATCGTCAAAAATTGCGCCGTAAAAAACAGAATCTACAATATTACCAACTGCACCAGAAAAAATTAATGAAATTGCAATAATTACTGCATTATGAACTTTCGTTTTTATATTGCCAACTAGCCAGTACATTATTGCAGTTACAGCAACTAATCTAAAAACGGTTAAAAAAAGTTTACCTGCTTTACCACCAAACTCAAAACCCATTGCCATTCCGTTATTTTCTACAAAATGGATTTTAAACCAATCGAAAACCACTACTTCTTCTCCTAAAACAAAGTTTGTTTTTACATAGATTTTTATAACTTGATCTAATATTATAGTAAATAATATAGTAAAAATTGCGAGGTTCCTTTTGGACATTTTTATTGAATTTGTGCGCACAAAAATAAGAATATTATTGTGGTTTTTGTGTAGTTAAGTAAATATTAGCTTTTAAGCTTGTTACCGTAAAATTTTTCTGATTTTTTTCTGACTCTTTTTGATACCTTTTTTCATGCAAAATGTTATCAATTTGAATCTTACCAGTGTTTGAAGTTACATTAATATTTGTATTTTTAAGAGTTGCATAAATATTGCCTTCATATAATTTTACAGATGTATTTGCCTTTACCTCGTTGAATTTAACAATTCCTTCATCAATAAAAACAGCTAAATCTCCTTGATAATTTTTAGATTCAATATTTATATTTTCACCAAAAATAGTTACTTTTTTTCCTTTAGGAATTTTTACAACTACAGATGCTCTTTGCAATCTTTTAGTAATAAATTTTCTAAAAATTGTTTCTTCGGATTGTAGTTCTTCAATAATAAATTCTAACTGTATTACATTATTTTCTTCTTTAAACAGAATATGTTTTTCATTAGGATTTTCTGCAAATAAGATAATTTCAATAAAACCTGAAGGTGAATTTTCAAGCACAAAATTATCTAAACCAATTGTTGAAATTTCAACTTCTTGTAAATTAGTTTCAAACTTTTTAATCACTTTCTTTTGAGAAAAAACTATCGTCGAAAAGAATAAAAATGATACTAAATAAATGTATTTCATTAAATTAAAAATAACTTTAACTGTTTTTACTGAATAATTATTTTTTTACTTTTAGTCCCTTTTTCAGTTTTGAGATCTACAATATAAAGACCTTTTACTATTTTTTCTATCGAAATATAATCTTCACTTTTTTCTATTGATTTCTGTATTATTTTTTTTCCAATTAAATTATATATTTCTACCACATTTTCACCTTTAGGTAAACCAGAAAAATATACTTTTTTATTTGATGTATAAATTTTAATTCTTGATAAATCTTCATCAATTACATGTAACGTTTCTTTTAATGTGTGAAGATAAAATCTATCAGAATTATTAATTTTTTCTTTGGATGTAAAGATATATGAACCGCCTTCATTTTCTAATAAGGTGAATATTCCAAGTTTTTTATCCTCTAAATAAATGTTTACATCTTCAGCAATATTTTTTGACGAAATACTAAATTCGACCCTAGAATTAGCTGGTAAAACAACGCCAACAGGAATTATATTTGAATATTCTTTTGGCAAAGATTGAATGGCTAAATTTCGTTTATCTTTTTGGTTTATCAGTTTTGTATAAATCTCTAAATTATTAGAAGTTTCGTTATAAATAGAACTATCATAACCATTATCAAAATCAGTAGAAGCACCATCAATATAAAATATTTTAGTTGTTCTGTTTTCTTTTTCTAAACTAACTGTAAGCGTAATTTCTGACTTTTGTTCCTTAGTTTTTAAAAAATTAGTTGTTTGATGACTTTGCATTTCTTTTGTAAAACTAACCGTATTATTTCCAATTTTTGAAGCAACAAAAAAAGCTTGTCCTGGCGATAAAAATTGTGATGAAGACGCATGATTAACTGTAATATAAGATGTTCCATTCCATAACCATAAAGTTTGCTCGCTTAACGAACTACTATTTACAGTTAAAAAATTATTACTTGCGTCTGCATCTGCATTTATTGGAATGTAAGAAGTAAAAACGTTTCCTAAAAGATTATACGCATTATTTGATCCATCAGAAATAGTAACATTTTTGTTTATTGTTAATAAACTTCCTGTAAATGATAAATTTCCTGCTTCAGACCTTAAAATAGTAAATCCTTCTCCTTGGTTAAATGTTGATGAATTTCCTGCTAAAAAATATTGCCATCCATCAGAATTATCATAAACTCCTAAACCTTTTCTATTTGCATTACTAGAACTAGATATAATTGAATTATCTAAAATCCATGCATCATTATAAATTTGACCTTTTACAGGCGAACTTACTAAATGCCAATTTGCAGTTACAGATCTATTGTAGGTTACATTTCCTATCGCATTTTCATCAATAATTAAACTACCAGAATTTGTTGAATTTGAATTGATCTTTAGAGTTCCATTATTTGTTAAACTCTCGTTTACAGTTAAAGCAGCTTGCGCATTTAAAGTTAGCAAAGCACCTGTTTCAATAGCAATATTATCAACAATTACAGCAGAATTTAAAATCGGTTTTATTGTTGTATTTGGTATTTTTACATCCATATTTATAGCTGGTAAACCGTTAGACCAATTGCCAGCGTTTGTCCAATCAGAATCTATAATTCCGGTCCAAATTGTTAACGGGTTTCCTGTAAACTTACCTGTAAACATTCCTCTTCCAAAAGTTGAGGCAAGTATTGTGTTATCTACTGTTCTTAAACTTAAAGAAGTAACAGCAACATTAGACATTCCGTTGTAAGATTGATTCCAAACTGGCGAAGCATCTTTAAAATTACTGGTATTCCAAACCCCTAATTCAGTTCCAACAATAACCTCATCATTATTTAAAGGATTCATTAAAATACTTCTTACATTTATATCAGGAAAATCACCTTCTTTATTCATCCAATTTACGCCACCATCATCTGTAAACCAAATACTTTCCACGCCAAAATTGTAAAAAGTAACCATAATTTCATTTTCAGATACGCCAAACTCAATAGAAGAAATACTACCTAAAAAAGAACCTGAAGAAATATCCGTAATTGTTTGTGTTGCTGTATTTGCATTTTCAATTTTAACTAATTTCCCTGTTCTTGTTCCTGCAAAAACACTTGAAGAAGTAGTTGTAAATGGCGATACTTTTAGTGCGGTAATATTATTTAAAAGTGCATTTGTAATATTTGTTCTAATAGGTGTATTTGTTGTAATATCAGAAAAACGAGATAGATGATCTGCACCATTTGAGTAAAGAATATCTAAGTTTTCATCTAGTGCCATTGCGTTTAAAAAACTAGATGAACTTTCACTTGATGAAATAACAAATTCATTACCAATGTATGGCAAATTAAACCTACTAATTTTATTATATGAATTAGTTACTATTAAATACGAGTTATCTTTATCAACGAAACATCTTGCACCATCACCACCTGAGATTTTTATTGATGAATTTATACCTTCGGATGGATTATTAAAAAATTGTGTTCCATTATCTTGAGAGCCACCAAGAATATATTCTGAATCTATACTTTGACCAATTGCACTGCTATAAAATTGTACAATATTATAATCTTTATTTCTAGATTTTATTGCAGTTGTACTTGAATTCGCAGTTGATAATGACGAAGTATAAAAAACACCTCCGTCGTTTCCAAAAATTGCAACATTAGCATCCGAAGGATAAAAAGCCATTGCATGTTGATCTGCATGAACATACGAAACATTTAATGCAGCCAAGTTATTATTCTCAGACCATTTAGATATTTGATCCCAAGAAGTTCCACTATTTGTTGTTCTAAATAAATCAATTCCACCAACATAAGCAATATCATCATCTGTTGGATCTATTTCTAACATTAAATTATAATAAGCTTGACCTCTAGCAAAATCATTTGCAGGAATATCTGTATCTGCATCATTAGGCAACGTTAATAAAGTTGGTAAAGTACCAAATGCATCATCTGTTTTTAAAAGAGATACAAACGGAGCTATTAAGTTGTTATCTTCATCATATGTTCTTACTCGTGCTAAAACGTACAAAGCGTTTGCATTTTTTTTAGAAACTGATATTTCTGTTCGTCTTGCATTTGCAATTGTATGTTTTAAAGTAAATGTATTACCATCAGAACTATTATATACTCTTCCGCCACCTTTACCATAAAGATTACTTACTGTTCCTAACCAAAGTTTATTATCTAAACTTATTTCAAAATCATTACCTGCTACACTATTTCCATCAACATCTAAACTAATTTTAGACCAATTTTCGCCTTCATCAGAAGATTTATAAAGCCCATATTCGTTAAGACCAACATATGTATTAATAGGATTTGTTGTATAAAAAGTTGCACCAATACTTGCAAAAACTTCAGAATCGTTTGTGGTTAAACTATCGCCATCGGCATCTCTAACAATTATATCTGTTATATAATAAGTACCAGGAACGTAACCAGAAGAAGTTGTTCCTCTAACTTTGTAAATATTTGTCCATGTTGCTCCTCCATCGATAGATTTCCAAATTCCGTTTCCTAAAGCTTGTTGCGGAACGTATAATTCACCAGTTCCTATATACATTATTTGAGAGTTATTAGGATCTACTGCCATACAAGTTACAGACAGATTCTCATCAATACCTACGCTAATCCACGAAGAGTTTTCATCTGTAATATCATTATTTACCCAAAGACCACCACTTACACCGCCAGCAAAAACTCTTTTATTATTTACATCATTTGGGTCAAAAAGTAGCATTCGTGTTCTTCCGCCAACATTATTTGGGCCACGCTCTTGCCATTGATTGTTTATTGCGTCTCCTGGAGCTCTTTGTTCATATGCTCTTTTTAATTTTAATTCTTGTTGAAGATTATAAATATTTTCTGGATGCGTTTTACCTGTGTATGGATTTATTTCTAACAAATATTTTTCCTCAAAATACTTATTTGGCGGAATTCCGAAAGCAACTCTTTCTTCTTTTGTAAAATTTAAAGCATTATTAAAGGGATGATTTTTTATAAGTTTGGCATAACTTTCTTGTACTTTTTCTATTTTATTTTTCTTTCCAAAAGATTTATAAAACAAAAAGCCACAAAAAAGAAAAACTATTAAAAACAATTTCTTTTTCATATTTACAAAAATATGATAATATTCTTATTTAAAAGTAGATAAGGTTAATTTACAAATAGAAAATCCAATTTTTAACACGATTAGTATTAAAAATTGGATTAAAATTATACTATTATAAACTAGTTATTGAGCTCTTTTTGCTTCAATACTTAAAGTAGCATGAGGCACTAATTTTAAACGCTCTTTTTGTATTAATTTACCAGTAACTCTACAAATACCATAAGTACCATTTTCTATGCGCATTAAGGCATTTTTTAAGTCTCTAATAAACTTTTCTTGTCTAATTGCTAATTGCACGTTTGCTTCTTTGTTCATTACTTCAGAACCTTCATCAAAAGATTTAAATGATGGCGATGTATCATCTGTACCATTATCTGCATTATTTTTATATGCACCTTCTAACATTTCTAAATCTTCTTGAGCTCTTGTAATTTTCTTGTTAATAATTTCTTTAAATTCTAACAAGTCTTCTTCTGAATATTTTACCTTAACACCTGACATTTCCTAAGCTTTTTCAATTAATATTTTACTTATTATGGTATCAAATTCAATCTCTGTACCATCTTCTAACTCATCAACAAAAACCAGTTCAGTGGTTAATGTTTCACTCATAATGTATTCTTTATTATCAGCAATAGATTGTTGTAAGTTTTGATTGTTTAAAACCGTTAATTTAATTCTATCTGTTACTTCTAAACCAGAATCTTTACGTGCATTCTGTATTCTGTTTACCAACTCTCTTGCAACACCTTCTTTACGTAATTCTTCTGTAATGGTAACATCTAAAGCAACTGTTAACGCGCCTTCATTTGCAACTAACCAACCTTCTATATCTTTTGATGATATTTCTACATCTGAAGCGTCCAAAATAATATTTTTTCCATTAATTTCTATAGAAATGTTTTTATCTTTTTCTATTTTGTTAATATCTTCTTGAGTAAATTTTTGCACTTCTGATGCAATAAAACGCATATCTTTTCCAAATTTTGGACCTAAAGCTTTAAAATTAGGCTTAATTTGTTTGATTAAAATATCTGAAGCATCATCTAAAATTTGAATTTCTTTAATATTAACTTCGTGTTTAATAAGATTTTCTACCGCTAAAATTTCTTCCTTTTGCTGAGGATTATCTACAGGAATCATAATTTTTTGCAATGGCTGACGCACTTTTATTTTTTCTTTTGCTCTTAATGATAAAACTAAAGATGATATAATTTGTGCATTTTCCATTTTACGCTCTAAGCTTTTATTAACAAAACTAGCATCGTAAACAGGAAAATTAGATAAATGAATACTTTCTGATGTTTCTTTACCCGTTACAGAATTTAAATCTTGATACAATCTGTCCATAAAAAATGGCGCAATTGGCGAACTTAATTTCGCAATTGTAATCATACATGTATACAAAGTTTGATACGCAGAAATTTTATCTGTTTGATAATCTCCTTTCCAAAAACGTCTTCTACTTAAACGCACATACCAGTTACTTAAATAATCTTGTGTAAAATCTGATATTGCTCTTGCAGCTCTCGTTGGCTCGTATTCTTCATAGAATTTATCAACTTTATTGATTAAAGTATTTAATTCTGATAAAATCCATCTGTCTATTTCTGGTCTTTCTTCTAAAGGAATATCTGCTTCTTTATAAGAAAACCCATCAAGATTTGAATATAAAGTAAAGAACGAATAGGTGTTATATAAAGTTCCGAAAAACTTACGTTTTACTTCTTCAATTCCTTCTAAATCGAATTTTAAATTATCCCAAGGATTTGCGTTAGAAATCATGTACCAACGTGTTGCATCTGCTCCATATGTTGATAATGTTGTAAACGGATCTGTAGCATTTCCTAAACGCTTAGACATTTTATGTCCGTTTTTATCTAAAACTAAACCGTTAGAAACTACATTTTTGTAAGCAACAGAATCAAAAACCATTGTTGCAATTGCATGTAACGTATAAAACCAACCACGTGTTTGGTCTACTCCTTCTGCAATAAAATCTGCAGGAAAAGATTCGTTTCCATCAATTTTTTGTTTATTTTCAAACGGATAATGCCATTGTGCATAAGGCATAGAACCAGAATCGAACCAAACATCAATTAAATCACTTTCGCGTTTCATTGGTTGTCCAGATGCTGAAACTAATACAATTTCATCAACAATATTTTTATGTAAATCTAATTTTGCATAGTTTTCTTCTGAGTTGTTATCAACTTCAAAATCTGCAAAAATATCTTCTGCTAAAACTCCAGCCTCAACAGCTTTTGCCATTTCTTGCTTTAATTCTTTAACAGAACCAATGCAAATTTCTTCTTTACCATCTTCTGATCTCCAGATTGGCAATGGAATTCCCCAATAACGAGAACGAGATAAATTCCAGTCGTTTGCATTTGCTAACCAGTTACCAAAACGTCCAGTTCCTGTAGATTCTGGTTTCCAGTTAATGGTTTTGTTTAACTCGTGCATTCTATCTTTAACATCAGTTACTTTAATAAACCAAGAATCTAATGGATAATATAAAATTGGTTTATCTGTACGCCAACAATTTGGGTAACTGTGTTTGTATTTTTCAACCTTAAAAGCCTTGTTTTCTGTTTTAAGTTTAATAGCCAATTCAACATCAATAGATCTTTCTGGGGCTTCACCATCTGCGTAATATTCGTTCTTTACATATTTACCCGCAAACTCGCCCATTTCTGGTCTAAATTTACCCTGTAAATCTACTAAAGGAACTAAATTATCATTTTTATCTTTTACCAACATTGGTGGAATTTCTGGTGTTGCTTGTTTAGCAACCATAGCATCATCTGCTCCAAAAGTTGGCGCTGTATGTACAATTCCTGTTCCATCATCTATAGTAACAAAATCTCCAGCAATTATTCTAAAAGCATCCTGAGGATTGTCATTTGGTAAACAGTAATCTAATAATTGCTCGTATTTAATACCAACTAAATCTTTACCAATAAATTCTTTAATTACGTGATAAGGAATTTTTTTATCACCAGCATTGTAAGTACTTAATTCTTCTGAAGTTTCAACTTGTACATTGTTTTTACCTGCAAATTGCTTACTAACTAAATTTTTAGCTAAAACAACTTTAATTGGCTCAAATGTATATTGATTAAAAGTTTCTACTAAAACATATTCAATTTTTGGCCCTACAGTTAATGCTGTATTACTTGGCAAAGTCCAAGGAGTTGTTGTCCAAGCTATAAAATAAACAGTTCCTTCATTTTGTAAAAAATCTGGAAGTGTATTTTCTATCGCTTTAAATTGTGCAACAACAGTTGTATCTGTTACATCTTGGTAAGTTCCTGGTTGATTTAACTCGTGAGAACTTAAACCTGTACCCGCTTTTGGCGAATAAGGCTGAATTGTATACCCTTTGTAAATTAATTCTTTGTTGTAAATCTGTTTTAATAACCACCAAACAGACTCCATATATTTTGGTTCGTAGGTAATGTATGGATCTTCCATATCTACCCAGTATCCCATTTTATTGGTTAAATCGTTCCAAATATCAGTATAACGCATTACTGCTTTTCTACAAGCTGCGTTATAATCTTCTACAGAAATTTTATTACCAATATCTTCTTTAGTAATTCCTAATTCTTTTTCAACACCCAATTCTATTGGCAAACCATGCGTATCCCAACCCGCTTTACGCTTTACTTGGTAACCTTTCATGGTTTTATATCGTGGAAAAATATCTTTAATTGCTCTTGCTAAAACGTGGTGAACTCCTGGAAGTCCGTTTGCAGAAGGAGGCCCTTCAAAAAACACAAAAGGTTTTGCATTTTCTCTAGAAGTTACACTCTTTTCGAATATGTTATTTTCTTGCCAATAGTTTAGAATTTCTTCTGCTACTTTTGGTAAGTCAAGCCCTTTATACTCAGGAAATTTCGCTTTCATTTTCTGTCTTTTCTAATAAGAATGCGAAAATACAGATTTTCTTGGAAATTTATACAGTTGAAAGTAGCAAAGTTTCAAAGTACAAGTGATTAAACTTTGTAACTCTGCTACTTTAAAACTTTGTGATTATTTTTAAAGTCCTCTTTCATTTTTTATTTTCTCATAAGCAGCTTGTATGCTTTGAAACTTTTCGTTTGCGCCTTTTAAATGCTCTTCTCCCAAACCTTGTAATTTATCTGGATGATATTTTTTTACCATTTTTCTGTACGCAGTTTTTACCTCATCATCTGTGGCTTCTTTTGATATCTCTAAAATTTTATATGAAGCATTAGATTCATCATAAAACATGGCTTTAATAGAATCAAAATCATTTTGATTGATGTATAAATATCCAGCAATTTTTCTGATTTCTTCTATTTCTGATTGAATTACAAAACCATCTGCTTTAGCGATACCAAATAAAAAGTGTAATAATTGTAAACGTGAAGAATGTGACATGTGTGCTCTAATTTGCATACAAACTTGACGTGCAGAAACTTCTTTTTTAATAATTCCTTTAAAAAGTTTAAAAGCGCTATTTGCTCTTTCTTTGCCATACATACTAACAAATTGGTTGCGAACAAAGTCTAATTCTCTTTTATCTACTTTTCCATCAGATTTTATTACAATGGATGCTAATACTAAAAGACTCATCTCAAAATCTCCAGATTCTGTATCTACAGAACCTCTTCTTTGTCCAGATTGGTTAGCTCTATCGTAATCTATTTGTTCTTGTTTTAAATCTTTTTCAGAAAAACCATCTACAAAGCTACCAAGTGCAAAACCAATTGCGGCTCCTATTGGCCCTCCTAATGAAAAACCTAAACCCGCTCCTAACCATTTTGTAAAACTACCCATTTTTTATTTTTTTAAAGCAGCAAAGTTACAAAGTTTAAAATAGATTGTTTGTCACTTAGATTGTTGGATTTTTCGAAATTTATAAAATAGTTAGACCGAATTTGCATGAAGGATTGAAGCAATTGTTTGAGCTCTTTTTTATTTTTCATAAAAAAAGCGAGTGCGGAAAGCCTGACGATTTTTACCTAAAAGTAAAAGTATAACGATACTTTTAGGTAAAAATGGGCATGCCCAAAATAAAAAGAATCAATTTTATTGATATTTCTATTGAAACTACCATTTTTAAGTTTGTTGAATTTTGATAAACAAATACCTATCTTTGCATTTTAAATTTAGAAAATATGTATCCAGAAGAATTAGTAAAACCAATGCGTGATGAGTTAATTAACGCAGGTTTTGAAGCATTATATACAAGTGAAGACGTTGAGAACGCGATGTCTAAAGAAGGAACAACTTTAGTGGTAGTAAACTCGGTTTGTGGTTGTGCAGCTGGTACAGCTAGACCAGGAGCGGTAGCTTCTTTAGGTGCAGAAAAAACGCCTACAAACTTAACAACTGTTTTTGCTGGTGTAGAAAAAGAATCTACACAAAAAGCAAGAGAATTTATGATTCCGTTTCCTCCATCTTCTCCTGCAATTGCATTGTTTAAAGATGGTAATTTAGTACATATGTTAGAGCGTCATCATATTGAAGGTCGTTCTGCACAAATGATTGCACAAAATTTAGCACAAGCTTACGAAGAGTTTTGTTAGTATAAATAAAGTAACAAGACTTTTTTGATTCAAGAATCAATACAAAAATCCACGTTTATTTACGTGGATTTTTTATTTTTATCCAAAATTTAAAATTATGGCTTCCATATTATCTACTTACACAATAGAAGAGTTAAAAAAGAAATTAAAGAAACAAAAAACTATGTTGATTATTCAAAGTGTAGTACTCTTTTTGATGATTGTTTTTGCGGTATTTTCAACTATAGAAAACGGGCTTTCTTTTCAAACATTTTTACCTTTATTTTTTGCACCAATGTTATTTGTTATGCTTTTTGAAATAAAAAATATTAAAAAAGAACTTATTTTAAGAAAATAAAATGAATCAAGAAAAAATAATACAAAATACTATTAAGTTTGTTAAAACCGAATTAAAATATGCAGAAGGTGGACACGATTGGTTTCATATTGAGCGTGTTTTTAAAAATGCTATTTTAATCTCTAAGGATGAAAAAGCAGATATTTTTATTGTTTCTTTAGGTGCTTTATTGCACGATATTGCAGATCCAAAATTTTATGATGGCGATGAAACTATTGGACCTAAAATGGCTGCTGATTTTCTGAAAAACCAAAAAGTAGACGCCAAAATAATTACACATGTTATTAACATTATAAAATATATTTCTTTTAAAAACTCTTTAGAAACTAATAGAGAAAAATTTAACTCTAAAGAATTAGAAGTTGTGCAAGATGCAGATAGATTAGATGCTATTGGCGCAATTGGTATTGCACGTTGTTTTAATTATGGTGGATTTAAAAATAGAGCGCTTTACAATCCTGATATTTTACCAAATTTAAACATGACCAAAGAGGAATATAAAAAAACAGATTCGCCAACAATTAATCATTTTTATGAAAAACTATTGCTTTTAAAGGATAAAATGAATACAGCTACTGGAAAAAAAATTGCAACAGAAAGACACCAATTTATGGAAACTTTTCTATCACAATTTTATAATGAATGGAATGGCAAACTATAATCTTTTTTTGATGTGCCTTTATCAGAAAAATATAAAATTAAATATTTAAAATAAATCTAATTTTCTTTTGCTACTTCTAATGCTGTAATTTTTGATTCTAAAACGGCTAATTCTTCTCCTTTTTCTATTATTTCTTCTACAGTTAAATTATCTTTAGAATTGATGAAATTTAAAATTTCTTTACTTTTAAAAGTATAATACTCAATAGCTTTTTCAATTTTATCTTCCATCGTATTTACTGAATTAAATTTTTCATTTCACTTCTATATTTAGAAGCACTTTTTCCTGTAAAGTTTTTAAATAGTTTATTAAAGTGAGAAAAATTATTAAATCCGCACTCAAAACTAACATCTGTTATACTAGAATTACTTTCTGCTAATAATTTAGTTGCATGTACAACTCTATATTCATTTACCAATTTAGTAAATGTTTTTCCTGTAGATTTTTTAAAATATCTACAAAAAGCAGGTACAGTCATACTAACCAATTCAGAAACTTCATCTAAACTTATATGTTCTCTAAAATGATTATTAATATGATTGTAGATAACTTCGATTTTATTACTGTCTTGTGGTATGGTTTCGAAAGCAAAACCATTTGCATTTAATAATGTATAATCGTCTGTAGTTGCTAAATCATTTAAAATCTCTAAAAAAGAAGCTATTCTTTGTACACCTTCTAATTCTACCAAAGCTTCAATTTTAGCACCAATTCGTTGTTTAATTTCTATATTAAAACGAATTCCTTTTTTAGCGCGTTCAAAAAGTGCTTCAACAGCAATCATTTCTGGAATTTTAAAAAATTCACTTCCTAAAAAATCTGGTTTAAACTGTATTAAGGTTTCAGAACCATTTGTTGTTAAACGATCCATATAACCAACATGTGGTAAATTAGATCCTATTAACACTAATTGACTATTATTAAAGTAACTAATATGGTTACCTATATGTCTTTTCCCTTTTCCTTTATTTACATACACTAATTCAATTTCTGGATGAAAATGCCAAAAGGGTTTATCTGTCTTTAAAAACTCTAAATGTTTCTTTACTAATAGAGAACTACCAAAATTGGGGGTAATTTTTTCGAGAGTAGGTTTTATTTGCATCATATATTTTTGCAAAAATACGAAAGAACAATATTATAACCTATATAAAATTATCTTTATTGTGTAATATTTTAACCTTACATGAATTTAACATTAATTTTACAGTTAAAATAAGATACAAATATGCCAATTTTGTTGTTTTCTAAACTAAACTTCTACCATAAATTTGCAGTGTAAGTAAGTAATAATTTATTTTATGAAAACAATGAAGAAAAGAGTATTAGTTATAATGTTAATGTTAGTGTCATTATTTAACTATGCTAATAATGAAAATGATTTTAACAAAACTGTAAATGCTAACAAAGTTAAAGTAGTATTTAATGATGTTACAAAAGGACAATTATTAACTGTTAACGATGAAAACGGAATTCAACTTCATGCAGAAACAGTTTCTACAACAGGTGAATTAACTAAATTTTTTGATTTATCATCATTAAATAATGGTTTATACACAGTTGAATTAAATAAAGAATTTATTATTGTTATTAAATCTCTTGAGGTTAAAGACAATAAAGTATCTTTTATTAAGGGTTCTGATAAAGTATTTTTTAAACCTTTTATTAGAAACGAAGAAAATTTAGTTCTTATATCTAAAATAGGTTTTCATAAAGAACTTATAAAGGTTACTATATTTTACAATAGTGAAGTTATTTTAGCTGAAACTATTGATAATGAAACAATGTTAAAAAGAGCTTACAGATTAGATGAAAAATTAAAAGGTAATTATAAAGTTATTGTTTCTAGCAATAATAAAAGTTACTCAAATGAATTTAAATATTAGTTTTAGTTGATTATTAGTTAAATGTGGATTTAACGGAACAACGAGCCTTAATTGGCTCGTTTTTTTTTGCTCTAATTTTAAAATCAAACAACTTAAGCTTCAATAAATATTAGCCTTCCTTTTCTACAAAAAAATACATTTATTAAATAACTATACTTTCTTAAAATAATAACATTATGTTTCTCTCTAAAGAAATATTGCTATTATCATAATATTTCTAATACCTTAACTCTAATGATTATTATAGCAAAGAATTATAAAATTACCCTATTTATACGCTATTTTAACCCACTGTTTTATTAACATTAAATTTACAGTTAAAATAAAACACAAACATGCCAATTGTGTTGTTTTTAAAACTAAACCTCTACTATAACTTTGCAGTATAAATTAGTAAAGATTTATATTATGAAAACAATTAAAAGAAAAGTATTAGTAGTAGTTTTTATGTTGGGAACATTATTAAACTACGCAAACAATGAAAGTGATTTTAACAAAATTGTAAATGTTACTAAAGTAAAAGTAGTATTTGAAAATGTTAAAAAAGGACAACAATTAACTGTTAACGATCAAAATGGAATTCAACTTCATTCTGAAACTATTTCTACAGAAGGATCACTAATTAAATTTTTTGATTTATCGCCTTTAAATAATGGTTTATACACTATAGAATTACATAAAGAATTTGAAGTTATTATTAAATCTCTTGAAGTTAAAGATAAAAAAGTGGTTTTTATTAAAGAATCAGAAAAGAAAATATTTAAACCAGTTATTAGAAATGAAGAAAATCTGGTTTTAATTTCTAAAATAAATTTTGATAAAAAGCCTTTAAAAATTGATTTATACTTTAATGGTAAAGTTATTTATTCTGAAATAGTAAAAAATGAAGAATATTTAAAGAGAGCTTACAGATTAGACAATGAAATAAAAGGAGATTATAAAATTATTGTTTCTAGCAATGATAATAATTACACAAAAAAATTTAAAATTTAGTTTTAGTTGATTAGATTATTGGTTAAATGTGGATTTAACGAAAAAACGAGTCTTAATTGACTCGTTTTTTTTGCTCTAATTTTAAATAAAACAACTTAAGCATCAATACATATTAGCCTTCCTTTTCCTCAAAAAACAAATCCATTTATTAAATAACTATACTTTCTTAAAATAATAACATTAAGTTTCTCTCTAATGATTATTATAGCAAAGAATTATAAAATTATATATTCTATTTTAACCAACATATTTGTTAACATTAAATTTACAGTTAAAATAAAACACAAAAATACCAATTGTGTTGTTTTTAAAACCAAACTCCTACTATAACTTTGCAGTATAAATTATTAAAAATTTATATTATGAAAACAATTAAAAGAAAAGTATTAGTAGTAGTTTTTATGTTGGGAACATTATTAAACTACGCAAACAATGAAAATGATTTTAACAAAATTGTAAATGTTACTAAAGTAAAAGTAGTATTTGAAAATGTTAAAAAAGGACAACAATTAACTGTTAACGATCAAAATGGAATTCAACTTCATTCTGAAACTATTTCTACAGAAGGATCACTAATTAAATTTTTTGATTTATCGCCTTTAAATAATGGTTTATACACTATAGAATTACATAAAGAATTTGAAGTTATCATTAAATCTCTAGAAGTTATAGATAAAAAAGTGGTTTTTATTAAAGAATCAGAAGAAAAAATATTTAAACCAGTTATTAGAAATGAAGAAAATCTGGTTTTAATTTCTAAAATAAATTTTAATAAAGAACCTTTAAAAATTACTTTGTACTTTAATGGTAAACTTATTTATTCTGAAGTAATAAAAAATGAAGAATATTTAAAGAGAGCTTACAGATTAGACAATGAAATAAAAGGAGATTATACAGTTATTGTTTATTACAATGATTACAATTATACCAAAGATTTTAAAATTTAAAAAATAGTTTTAGTTGATGTTATGTTAAACTCTGAATTTAACAAAAAAGCGGGTCTTAATTGGCTCGTTTTTTTTGCTCTAATTTTAGAGCAAAAAACTTAGAGTTTCATCAGCAAGAATAATCTTTACTATTTTATCATTTTTATTCATTTATAAATCAAACTATTATAAATAATTATAATATTAACCAAAACATATGTTATTTTAACTTTAAGAGTTATTAACATTAAATTTACAGTTAAAATAAAATACAAATATGCCAATTGTGTTGTTTTTAAAACTAAAGTTCTACCATAAATTTGCAGTATAAATTAGTAAAGATTTATATTATGAAAACAATCAAAAGAAGAATATTAGTAGTAGTTTTTATGTTAGGAACATTATTAAACTACGCAAACAACGACAATGAAATTAACAAAACTATAAATGCTAGTAAAGTAAAAATAGTATTTGAAAACGTTAAAAAAGGACAGCAATTAACTGTTAACGATAAAAATGGAGTTCAACTTCATTCTGAAACTATTTATACAAAAGGAAAACTAATTAAATTTTTCGATTTATCTCCTTTAAATGATGGTTTATACACTATAGAATTACACAAAGAGTTTGAAGTTATCATTAAATCTCTGGAAGTTAAAGATAAAAAAGTGGTTTTTATTAAAGATTCAGAAAAAGTAATCTTCAAACCTCTTATCAGAAATGAAGAAAACAGAATTTTTATTTCTAAAATAAATTTTGATAAAAAACCTTTAAAAATTGATTTATATTTTAATGGTGAAATTGTTTATTCTGAAACAGTAAAAAATCAAGAATTCTTAAATAGAGTATTAAGATTAGATGATGAAATAGCAGGTGATTATAAAATAACTGTTAATTTTGATGATGATAATAATTATACCAAAGAATTTAAATTATAAGTAAGTAATTGTTCAAATTAGAGTGTGTTAATAAAAAAACGAGCCGTAATTGGCTCGTTTTTTTATTTATAAACATGTTAAATCGTTTTTATTCTCCAGGAAAATTAGGTTTCCTTTTTTCTAAAAAAGCAGTTGTTCCTTCTTTAAAATCATTGGTACCAAAACAATTTCCAAATTCTTCAATTTCTACATCAAAACCATTTACACCATCTTCAAAATTTGCATTTACAGCTCTAATTGCAGCAGAAATTGCTACAGATGAGTTTCGCATAATTTTACTAGCAATTTTTTCTGCTAATGGTAATAATTCTTCTTGAGTAGTTACATGATTTACCAAACCACAATTAAAAGCTTCATCTGCAGGAATCATTGTTGCAGTCATAATCATTTCCATAGCTTTACCTTTACCAACTAATTGCGGCAAACGTTGTGTACCGCCATAACCAGGAATTACACCTAAAGAAACTTCTGGCAAACCCATTTTTGCATTATTTGATGCAATTCTAAAATGACACGCCATTGCCAATTCTAAACCGCCACCTAAAGCAAAACCATTAATTGCGGCAATTACTGGCGTTGATAAATTTTCTATTAAATTAAATAATATTTCTTGTCCTTTTTTTGCTAAAGTTCCGCCTTCATCAACAGAAAAATGCGAGAATTCAGAAATATCTGCACCTGCAACAAAAGCTTTATCGCCACTACCTGTAAGCACAATAACTTTTATGTCATTATCACCTTCTAAAGCTTTAAAAGCCTCACTTAATTCATGAATTATTGCCTTGTTTAAAGCGTTTAGTTTATTAGGTCTGTTAATTGTTACTTGAGCAATTTTGTTATTTTTTTCTACTAAAATGTTATCAAATTTCATATTCTATAGTTTAAAATAAAAGTTTGTTTTTTATATTTTTGGTAAAACCACTGTAAAAACAGTACCAATTCCTTCTTCTGATGTAAAAGAAATTGTACCATCATACGCTTCTATAATATTTTTTATCATTGCCAAACCAAGTCCCATTCCACTAGATTTTGTAGTAAATTTTGGTTCGAAAATTAAATCTTTTACTTTTTCTTGAATTCCTCTTCCGTTATCTGTAACCGTAATTTTTACGTTATTATTTTCTGATAAAACAGTAACATCAATTATAGGAGTTTCTTTATTTTCTGTAGCTTGAATGGCATTTTTAACCAAATTAGTAACAATTCTAATCAATTGAGTTTTATCTAAATAGGCAAATAATTCTTCTTCTTTTGGATAATAGTTGATAAAATCTTCACCAAAAATATCTAACGCTAATTTAACAACACTTATTATTTCAACTTTTTCTCTTTTTTGAGTTGGCATTTTAGCAAAATCAGAAAAAGCAGAAGCAATAGAGCTCATTACATCTATTTGTTGAATTAATGTTTTACTATATTCTGCTAATTTTTCTCTAATATTTTCATCCGCAGGATTAAATTTACGCTCAAAACTTTGCACAGATAAACGCATTGGTGTTAACGGATTTTTAATTTCGTGCGCAACTTGTTTTGCCATTTCTCGCCAAGCTTGTTCACGTTCGCTTTTTGCTAATTTTACAGCACTTTCTTCAAGCTGATCAATCATATTATTATAAGCTTCTACTAAAACTTCAATTTCTGAACTTGCTGCATTTAAAATTATTTTTTCATTTCGTTCATGCAATCGTGTTTGATGCATTTTATCAGAAATAGTTTGTATTGATCTTGTAATATAACTAGATAACAAATAGGCAAGCGCAATAGCAATTATAAACATTAGTAAATACACCAAACCTAATCTGTAAATAAACTCTCTTAATTCACTTTCAATTTCAGAATTATCTTGCGTAAACTGCATTTCTAAAATTCCTATTCTTTTAAACTTAGGGTCGTTTATATACGAATATGAAGTTTGATACCCAACACCATCTTCTTCTCTACTTTTTAATATTTTATGATTAGAGTTTTGAGATAATTCATTTAAAATAAGATGATTTAAAGGTTTTATATCTGTTTCTTCAAACGCATTTGTTTTAGATGAAATTAGAAAATTACCCTTTAAATCGAAAAATGAAATATTTAATTTATTTATAGATGATATTTCATAAATACGTTCTTGAAATATTTTTGGTAAATTTTCTGTGTTAACTAAATATGTTGTTTTATTTGTTAATTCTAACTCAATAGTTTCTTGAGTTGTAGCTTCTTTACGCTCAAAACGCTGAATATTATAATCTTTTGTTTGCTCGTCGTATTGATAAACAGTTACACCCAAAATTAATATTGATGCTAACAACACCAATAAAATCATAGACAAAAAGATACGTATTCTAAGGGAAATATTTTTAAAATTGAACACTATTTATTCTGATTTTATACGTTTTGTTTTCATTATTAAAGTATCATCAAATTCACCATCGTCGTCCCAATCATAAACACTTTTTGCAATAAAGCCTTCTTCTGCTTTAGTAACTATATAATTTACTTTTACATTTCTTCCTAAATAGAAGTATTCTATATGTAAAGTATCTTTGTTTACAGACCATGTTCCGTTAGATTTAGAATCTTTTACTCCTTGCTTATTAATAAACCAGGCAGAAAAAGTACCATCTGCATTGTATTTAGATTGCGCAATTCTATCAGGATTATTATCAAATTCATCTTCATAAACAGATAAAGAATCAGTTTTATTTGCTGTTGGCATTTCTATTTTTAAATAGGTTGTTTGCCAGGAATCTACCATAAAATCTTGCAACATTTTTTCTTTTTTACAAGACACAATAAGTATTCCAAAAAGGATAATTACTAGAAATTTAACAACTTTCATTTCGTATAAAATTTAATGTTACAAGATAACTAAATTAAAAAGTGATTTCAAAATTGAATAGTATAATAAAAACATAAAATTACAATTGCGATAATGGTAAAAATTTACTTCTAAATTTAATAATTAACGGAACTCCTCTTGCTAAAATCCAAAGTGTAAAAGCAATCCAGATAGCAACTAATTTATAATCTAGCCAATCAAAAAAGAAAATTGTGGGTATAAAAACGAGTCCTGTAGATAAAATTAATACATTTCTTAAATATTTCATTTCTCCCATTCCTTTAAACATTCCGTCAAAAATAAATGTTATTGCACTTATGGGTTGCGTTAAAATTACAATCCAAAAAACATGATAAAACTGTTCTAAAACTAAAGATTCTTTAGTAAAAACCTGCCCAATAAAATTATAAAAAACAGTACTTAATAATGCTATAAAAACACCAGTAGCAAGACCATATTTTGTTAACTTATTACTTAATTTAAGTAACGTTTTGTAATCTTTTGCACCTAATAATTTACCAGCTAAAATATTACCAGCGCTTGAATATCCATCAATCATAAAAGCACCTAACAACCAAAGATTTAAACCAATTGTATAAGCAGCAATATATTCTTTACCATAACCTGTAGCAAATGCAGTTGCAAAATACAAAGCTGTATTTAAAGCAATTGTTCTTATAAATAAGTTGCCAATCATACCCATTAAATTGGGAATTTCTTTATGAAAAGGTAAACTTATTTTTAATGAAATCGATGTTTTTTTCATCAATAAAACCAATGCAATTATTGCCATTGTTATTTGAGCTATTACACTTGCATACGCAGCACCTTCAATATGCATTGCAGGAATAAAACCTTCTATACCGTAAACAAAAATAATGTCTAAAAAAATGTTTAATAAAGCTCCGCAAATTGCAATTATCATTGGATAAAAGGTGTTTTGTAAACCTCTAAAAATTCCAAATATAGAAAATACGAAAAGCGAAAAAGGAAAGCCAAAAATTCTAATTTTAAAGTAAATAACACAAGCTTCTAAAACTGATCCAGATGCATTATAAAATTGAAAAATTTGAGCTGCAAAAGGATAAGAAATTGCCAAAATTAGTAAACTTCCAACAACTACAATTGCAATTGCTTGTGCTGGCAACGTATTTATTTCATCCAATTTATTGGCGCCAACATATTGAGAAATAATAGAAGAAATTGCACTTCTAATTTGTCCAAAAACCCAAACAAGCATAGAAATAAATGCGCCAACAATGCCAACAGCCGCCAAACTTTCTGTTGCGTTTTTATCCATATTACCAATAATTGCGGTGTCTGTAATAGATAATAAAGGTTCTGCAATACCTGCAATTAAAGCCGGAATTGCCAGTTTATTTATACGTTTAAAGCTAATGTCTGTTTTCACAAAAATATATTTTTAACAAAGGTACATATCTAAAAAGTTCTAAATTGTTTTACTTTCTGAAAAATGAGTAACTTTGCAACCTATAAACTTGTATTATGAAAAACATTTTAGTACCAATTGGATCTACAGAAAGTGCACAAAACACTTTACAATATGCCATCGATTTTGCATCAGAAGTAAATGCAAATGTTCTTGTTTTTAGAGCTTACAGCGCACAAACTAAAGCAGGAATTATGAAAAATGTGAACTCAATTATTGAACGTGAAACAAATTTGTATTTACGAGCAATTGTAAATTCTGTGGATAGAAAAAATGTAGCTGTAAAATTAATTTCTGCAAAAGGTACTTTGGTAGATAGTGTAGAATCTATTGATAGCAAATTAGACATCGATTTAATAATTGTTGGTGCAAAAAGTAATTCTATAAAAGAAGAAGTTTTTTTAGGAAAAACTGCAGGAAAACTTGTTAAACAAACAGATATACCTCTCTTAACGGTTCCTGATGGATATAAATACGTGCCTATTAAAAACATTTTAATGGCATTTAACTCTGGAATTGTAAAAAGTAAAACAGTTTTAATACCATTGCAATTAATTGCTAAGAAATTTAATCCTGAAATAAATTTACTACAAGTAAAAACTGCCGATTATACAGACGAAGACTTGGTGTTAGATAAAGATTTAGAAAAGCTAAAAACTTCTTTAACTATAACAGAAAATGCAACAGCTTTTCAAGGAGTTTTAGAACATTTTCAAAAATTCAACCCAGATATGTTGTGCGTTTTTAGACGTAAAAGAGGTTTCTTTAAAAAATTATGGGAAAAAAGTACTGTTTTAAAAGAAGAGTTTCATACAAATATTCCTTTGTTAGTTTTAAAAGGAAAATAAATTAATATTTTAAATCTGCTGGTTCAATAAAATCAATTGCTGGATTATAAATTTCTTTAATATATTCTTTTAATTCAGTAATAAATTCTTCTAGTTTTTCTGATGATATATTATGATCAGGATTTCTATAATTTGATGAAAATTTAATAGCTAAAAATCCGTTATTTAAATTTTTAAAAGAATAAATTCCACCTTTTAAATTTTTTGAAAAATCATGTTTTTTATTCTTTGAATATAAATAAGCATACAATAAAACCTGAATAGCTTTGTATTGCTGTTTTTCTCTTAATTGTTCAAAATCTAGTACTTTTAATTCTGCACTTTGTACCATTCCAGATTTATAATCAATAATTCTAATTTCTCCATTTAACTCATCAACTCTATCTACATTTCCATGAATTTTTATTGGGAAATTAATTCCGTCGATTTCTATTTCTGCGGATAAATTTTCTTCTGTTGCAATAATTTTTAATTGATTATTTTTATCTTTTAACAATGTCTTTTCTTGCGATAAAAAATTAGTTACAAATCTATTGGCAACTTCAAAAATTAAACGATTTTTACCTGTTGATAAATCGCCATTTTTAAAATGGATTTTAAAATGTTTTACCACCAAATCTTTAGCTATTTTTTCCATGTCTAAAATGGCATCCACAGTTAAAAATTTACCAATAAAAGGTTTATATAATTCATCTAAAGTTTCATGTACAACAGTTCCTAAGGTATTAAATGCAACTGTTTCTTCAACATCATCAAATTCCTTAATCCGTAAAATTTTCTGTTTGTAAAACGCAACTGGATTGTATAAATAATTGGTTAATGATGAAGGAGAAAAACCTTGCTTTGCCAATTCTTTTAATCGCTCAAAAACCTGCTCATTTTTAGTAATTTGTTTTAAATTTGTTTTTTGAGAAACCACTTTGGGCGAAACAATTTTATGAACAATATCTGTTCTCATCATTTCTAATTGTGTTACAAATCTGCTTTTTTCTCCGCTTCCAAAAACATCATGTTCTGTATTGTATAAAATAAAAACATTTTTAGCTCTTTGAATTAATCGAAAGAAATGATACGAAAAAATAGCATCTTTTTCTCTGTAAGTTGGCAAGCCAAATTCAACTTTTACATCAAAAGGAATAAAAGAATTTTGTTGGCTACTTGCTGGTAAAACTCCTTCGTTTGCAGACGCTAGAATGATGTTTTCAAAATCTAAAACACGCGTTTCTAACATTCCCATTAATTGTAAACCTTTTAATGGTTCTCCTTGAAAAGACAAACTTTCTGAACCTATTAATTGTCTAAAAAAGAGCGATAATGTTTTTAAATCAGTAAAATATTCAAACTCATTTTGCAATGTTTTTAATTGTGTAAAAACAGTGTAAAAACGAAACAAATATTCTTTTTCTAACGCATCAACTTTTTCTTTTAAGATATTGATTAGATCTAAAATTCTATCCATAAAATTAGAAACAGAATCAAAATTTTTAAAGAGGTTTAAAATAACATTTTTAACTTCGGATTCCTGATTTTCTAAAAACTTTTCAAGCAATTTTTCATTGATAAATGTTTGATTATCTTTTGCTATTTCTGATGTGAAATTGTCAATATTAGAAATAAGTCCATAAATAGATTGATGTTTAAAAAAACGAATTACATCTTTATAATAAAACTCATTTAAACTATTTTTCTGGAATTTATCTTGAGAAACAAACAACTGAAAAACAGCAAACAATAAACTTGTTGTTGGTATATCTTTTAAAGGATAGCCCATTGTAATATTTATTGCGTTAATGTTTTTAGGTAAAGAATTTAGCGTAATAGGCAGTAAAGTTTCATCTGCTAAAACCAAAGCAGTATTTTTAAATTGAGCGTTTTCTTCTAAAATTTCACCAATATATTTTATTTGAGTATTATTTTTAGCAGCACCAATAACTTGTATTTTTTTTGGTGATGAAAATGAATTTCCTAAAGATTTAAGTTGGTTTTTTTCATAATATCTCCACTCTTTTTTATATTTTCTGATGAATTTTCCTGCTTGATGATTTGAGTTGAAAAACGATTCATCAATATCCCAATAAATTTCTGAATTTCCATTTTCTAAAACTTTTTGAAACAATAATTCCTCTGCTTTATTAAGCGCATTAAAACCAATAAAAAAGAACTTTTTAGCTGTATTCTTATCTAGAAAAGTATCTACTTTTTTAGCAGCTTCTCTGTACATTAATCCTTGATAACCGATATTTTTATCCAATAAAAACTGATAAAAAGCATTGTAATAATTATTCAGTTTTTCTAAAAAAGAATAATGACCTTTTATCAATTCAGTTTCTTTAAAAGTACCATTTACAGACCATTTTCTTAAACGTTCTATATCTCTTAAGTACGTGAAAATCTCTTTGGTATTTATTAAATGCTGATCAATTTCATTAAAATCTTGTAAAACAGTTAACGCCCAAGAAGAAAAGGCATCAAAAGAATCCGGATTCTTCTCTACGCTTTTATAAATGGTATAAAAATGAAATAATAACTGAATATTATCTGCTTTTTGTACGCCAGATATTTGCTGAATAAATTGCTCTATATTTAGCATTTCTGGCAAAAAACCTACAGCTATTTTATCTTTAAACGCTTGTTTTACAAACACCTTTGCTCTTTGAGAAGGCAATATAAAAACAACATCTTCAAACGATTTTGTAGTTTGTAAAATATCATCTAAAGTTTCAGAAATAAAAGATTGCATCGCTTTTTTTTGGATTTCTAAATTACAAAATCTTACATTTATATGTCTCTAATCTTTAAATTTATTTTAATGACTGATGAATTACATATTGTTGGTATTCAGACTGATTTATTTTGGGAAAATCCGACTAAAAACATAGCTTCTTTTGAAGAAAAAATAAACAGTCTACCAAAAAATACAGATTTAATTGTGTTGCCAGAAATGTTTACATCGGGTTTTACAATGAAACCAGAAATTGTAGCTGAAAAAATGAATGGAAATGCCGTTTCATGGATGGTAAAAATGGCTACTGAAAACCAGTTTGCAATTACAGGTAGTTTGGTTATTAATCATGACAATAATTATTATAATAGATTGGTTTTTGTACATCCATCAGGAAAAATAGAAACGTATGACAAACGTCATTCTTTTTCATTGGCTGGCGAAGATAAAGTATATACTTCTGGTAAAGAAAAATTGATTGTTACTTTTAAAGGTTGGAAAATTTGCCCTTTAATTTGTTATGATTTACGTTTTCCTGTTTGGGCTAGAAATACTGAGAATTACGATCTTTTAATTTTTATGGCAAATTGGCCAGTGATAAGAATTAAAGCTTGGAAAACACTTTTAAAAGCTCGTGCAATTGAAAATATGAGTTATGTAATTGGCGTAAATAGAACAGGAATAGATGCTAATAAGTATGAATATTCAGGAAATTCCTTAGTTATTGATTATTTAGGAGAAAATCTTTCTAAGTTATCTAAAAATGAAGTCGGAATTGTTTCTGCAATTATTAGTAAAAAACATCAGCAAAAAGTAAGAGAAAAATTGGGCTTTTTGAATGATATGGATTCTTTTGAAATCCGTTTTTAATTATTTTAAAACTCATTAAAATAATATCACTATTAGTATTAAAAAAAAATCCTTCAGCTTTTAAAAACTGAAGGATTTTATAGTTGTAACTAAAAGCTAACAAATAGACTTAGCCCAGATTGAAACGGCATCCTTTTTGCTTTTTCAGCAAAAAGATATAGTTGAAAGCTGGAAATAGCTTCTAATACTTTTTTAAAATATTTTAAGCAGGAATCATCCATTTAAACTGAAAATTTGTATCTGGAACAGTAATTCTTTCTGTAATTCTGTACATTCTATCTGGAAGTTTCATTAGATAATCTCTTGCCTTTTCTGCTTCTGGAGTAAGGTTTGATATTTTATCTATTTCCCAATTTACTGTAAGTTTTTTAAGAATATCTACATAATCGAAACCTGTGTAAACGCCAATCCTTTGTGCTACTGTAGAAAAATCATCGAATAAACTACCTTTTGCACCAAAAGATTCTCTTAAATGCATTGCTGGCATTACTATTTTATGTTTCATCATGTGTTGAAAAGCCAACATCATTTCGCTTGGATCTATTTTGAAAATTTCTTTTACAAATTCTGAATACGCAATGTGATGACGCATTTCATCACCTGCAATAATTTTAGACATTTTTGCTAATGATTTGTGCCCTTTTTGTCTTGCAATTTTAGCAACATTGTTATGCGAAATGTAAGTTGCTAATTCTTGAAAACTTGTATACACAAAGTTTTTATATGGGTCTGATGCTGTACCAATATCAAAACCATCAGAAATTAAATGTTGCGTTGTAATTTCTACTTCTCTCATATTTACTCTCCCTGATAAATATAGGTATTTATTTAAAACATCACCATGTCTATTTTCTTCTGCGGTCCAAGTTCTTACCCATTTTGCCCAACCATTATCTGGTTGTTGTGTAACACCATCTAAATCTAACAACCAAGATTCGTATGTTGGCAAAGCTTCTTCTGTAATTGTGTCTCCAACTAAAACCACCCAAAAATCGTCGTGTAATTCTTTAGAAAGTTCTCTTATTTCTTCTACTTCTGAAATAAAAGTATCTTTTTGAGAGTTCGGTAAAAAATCTGTTGGTTGCCAGATTTTTTCTGCCGGAATTAGAAATTTTTCTACAAAACTATCAATATTCTTTTCTAGTGTTTGCATTACTTCTATTCTGATGTTTTTTATAGACATAATTGTATTATTTTATGTGTTCTTTTATAACTTTTTCTGTTTGTGCAATTAATTCATCAAAAGGTAGTGAATCTATTTTAATTGGTTGGTGTGTTGTAATTTTAATTGGGCTAAAAATTCCTAACGGAAATTTACCATACCTAAACACTTTCCAAGAATTATTAATTGTTAAAGGCACAATATAACCTTCTTTATTATATTTTGCCAGCACTTTTAAGCCGTTTGTTGCAAAAGATTTAGGTTGCCCGTTTCTACTTCTTGTTCCTTCTGGAAAAATAACTGCAGACCAATTATTTTTATTAATTTTTTTAGCAAAACTAGCTAATGTACTAATTGCTTGTTTTGCATCTTTTCTATCTATTAAGGCTGCGCCACCATGTCTTAAATTAAAAGAAATACTTGGTATTCCTTTTCCTAATTCTATTTTAGATACAAATTTTGGATGATACTTTCTAAACGCCCAAATTATTGGAGGAATATCAAACATACCTTGATGATTTGAAACAAAAATTAGAGTTGTATTTTCTGGTAATTTTTGTTTATTTCTTACAGTTACTGATGTTCCAAGTATTAATAGTGATTTGGTTAAAAACCAATTCATATAATCTACAACAAATTTGTGACCTTTATAACCAAAAATTTTTAAACCCAGCCATTGCAAAGGATGAAAGATAATTAGAAATAAATAAAATACTATAGCAAAAATAGATGATAATATATAACTTATAATTTTCATACTTAAAACCAATTACTCCAAGGAATTCTAGAGAGTATTAATAATAAACCTATTCCGTAAAATATTGCAAATGTTTTAAATTTTGCAGCATCTTCTATTTTCTTTTTGTGCTTAGACCAACCAATTGTTATAAATACAATTGCTAAAATCATCATTATTGGATGTTCTACAGCTAATAATCTAATTGCTTTATCGCCCATAACTTCAGCTCCATTTTCCTTTAGTGCTTTGTACCAAGGTGACATAAAATACCATCCTAACCCAATTAATAATTGAATATGAGATACTATTAAAGTAAATAAACCAATGCGTAAATCTTTATCTGTAAATTGTTTTTTTTGAGTAAACCCAATAATAGCGTTTACTACAGCAAAAATTAAAATTGCTAAAACTAAATAAGCCCAATAAGAATGTATGTCTTTCATAAATTTAATGTTGTATTTTAACGATGTAAAGTTACTAATTTTATAAATAAAAAAACCACCTCGTTCGAGGTGGTTTTTTTATTTTATTAAAAACAATAATATTATCTTCTAATATAAACGCCTGATGAAAGGGTATAATTAAAAGTCATATTTTGAGAAGAACCGTTATAAACGAATACTATAACATCAAAATTTTGCCCTTCTTGTGCATCTGGGAAACGAGTTTTTAAAACCGTACCAATTGCTGCATCTATTTGTTCATCTTCCCAGTTAAAAGTACTAATGTTTCCATAGCTTTCTAAGTTAGCAACTGGAGCTTCAAAACCTTCTACAGTTCTATAAGTATCTGCAATTAATGTGTAATCTTCAGGAATAAGTTCGTATTTAGTTGCTGGAGCCCAAGTAATTCCATCATGTGAAAAATCTATTGTGTAATTGAAATCTCCCCAAACACCATTAGAATAAGAATAAGTACTTCCTTTTAATATAGCAGCACCATCGTAATATCTATATACTAAAGAATATACATCTCCTTCTTGTGCGTAAGGCAATTTACTTTTAAGAAAAGTAGGTAAATAATCATTAGGAGCAGTTGAACTACTAAAATTATTATATCTACCTGGTTGACCAGAAGCTTCTCCCATAGAATCAAAGTCTGCATCACTTATATAATAAACACCTTCAGATAATTCCCAAGCACTACCATCAAAAGTATAAAATTCTGAAACACCTTCTGTTTCGCCTTCTACACCTGCTGCTTTTAAAGAAACATAATTTACTTGATAAGTACCTGTTTCTGTATTAGAACCTGTAGATGTGTATTTAAACGCAATATTGATAGTTTTTCCATTATAAGCAGCTAAACTATATTCATCAGATACTATATCATCCCAAGTAGTCCCGTCTGGTACGTTAACTAAATTAATAACATCCCAAGTAGCTGTTGCAATATCGTCTGTATAATCAGTTGAAATTAAAACGCTAAATCCTGAAGGATCTCCATAGTTAAAAGTTTGATTTACTTGCAACGTTGAGTTTGGGAAACTAGATAAATCAATATCTGTTGAAATTAACCAATCTTCATTTTCAAATCTCCCACCATCGTAACCTGACATTTCTATTCCATATTGAGTAGCTACCCATGTTTGGTCCCCAATAACACTCACAGCTTCAAAATCTAATAAAGATTTTTCACTTGCAAAATCTCTAGAATAAAATTCTGAAATTCCATTTTCTGTTTCACCAACATATTGGTTATATTTAGCTAAAACAACATCACCTTCAACAGCTGTTGTAAAGTTAGCTTCTAAAATAGAAGATAAAACATCACTTGTGTTTTCATTTTCATAAAAAGCTACAGCGTTATCTGTAAAATTTGATGGATAATCTGTAATTGCTAAAGAGTATTCTACTGCACCAGTATAATCTCCTAAAGTTTCTATCTTATATAAAACTGAAGCTGTAGATCCACTACCCCAAAGTGGGTATTTTTCAGATAAAAAACTTGGCAATAAAGATTTTGCCTCATCTTCTGAACTAAAGTAACGATTATCAAATCCTAATGACTCATAATCATCATCAGTAAGCGTATAAGTAACTTCACCAGCAATATCTCTTCCTTCAACTTTTTCGTAAATATCTTCTAATGGATCACATGAAGTGAATACCATTGAAAAAACTGTTAATAATAAAAGTATTTTTTTCATCTTTTTATTTTTCTAAAATTTAACTTTTAAACCTAAACTAAATGTTCTACCTGCTCCATAATAAACTTGAGCAGTATCATAACTTGAATTAGAACCGTTATTTGCATCTGAAATATATTCTACATCAAAAATATTATTCATGTTTGCTGATAATGTAGAATTTAAACCAGCAATTTCGAAACCATGTCTTAATCCTAAATCAAATAAATGATAGTTAGGTAGTTTCCAAGTGTTAGTTCTATCTGCCTCTTCTGGTGAATCTGCTGTTCTACCAGTAACATTCATAGTTGCATAATTATCTCCTGCATAATTGTAATCTAATGAGATACTAGTTTTATCTAATACATCATATTTAATACCAAATGCAAAAGTAGTTTGTGCTGCATCAGAAACTTTTAAGTCTTTTGCATAAATTGTTTCACTACTTATTAACTCACCTGTAGTGTCATTAAAAGTATTTGCAGATGCATCATCTTTCCATCTCCAATTACCTAAAGAAGCCATACCAGTAATAGCTAATTTTTCGATTGGTCTAAATAAGAAATCTACTTCTATACCTTGGTGTAAAGCATCTAAGCCTGTAACGTTTGATGTAATAAATTCTCCATCAGCTCCAGGAAGGCTAAATGTCATAAATCTATCTATCCAAGATGTGTTATATAAGTTAACATTTGCAGAGAAAACTTGAGTTTTAAAACCATAACCTAACTCTAAACTAAATACTTTTTCATTTAATGCACCGTCGTATAAATCTACACTATAATCGCTATCAAATACATTGTCAAAAATTGGAGCTCTAGAAAAATACCCAATATTAGCAAATACTTTTTGTTTTTCATCTAAATTGTAGTTTGCACCACCTTTAGTACTATATCCCATAAAACTAGCAGATTCTGACTCTCTATCTTCAGCACCGTAAGACATTCTATCTACCTTACTATATACTGAGTTAGATACAGAAGATGAGAAAAATACCGATAAATCATCTTTACTATATTCTAATTGTGCAAATAAACCATATCTACCTACTTTACCATCATAATCTTTGTTAAACTTGTCTCCTACTTTTAAAGCTTGACCACCTGTTTTTTCTTCAAGATCATCATTATAGAAATACTGACCTCCTAAAAGATCTGTTACCTCATACCAGTGAGAACCAACATAAGATCTAGCATCTATACCTCCTGATAAAGTTAAGGTTTCTGATAAATCAGTTTTTAATGTTGATAAAACACCATACCACTCATGAGAGTTTTTAGAAGCTGCAAATATATCAGTTGCTCCATTTGCACCACTTGCAACATTTTCTGCTACAATTTGATCAAAGTTAATAGGCTGATCGAAGTCTCCTAATCTATAAGAATCTGAAGTGAATTTTGTTCCTTGAGTTCTTCTTCCTCCTCCTGAACCAAAAGAAGCATAAACCGAAGTTGTTAAAAATGTTTTATCAGAAATTGTCCAATCATGATTTAAAGAAATCTGTGGTTTATGATAAAAGTTAAATGAACTATTTTCTACCTTACCATTTCTATAACCCCAATCTGGATTAAATCTTTTTCCTCCTTGTTCTGTTGCTTCATATTCTGCAATAGTTCTTCTATTATATCTTTGTCCGTGCTCTTGAATTGTACCAATTGCATTAAAAGATAATTTATGACTATCATTAATTTGATTAGAAACATTTAAAAAATAGTTTACACCTTCAAATTGTAAACCATCTACATATCCTTCTCCAGAAACTTTAGAAGCAGAAGCTGTAACAGCAAAACCGTTATCCATCATTCCTGTAGATAAAGTCATTCCATATTTTTGGTAACCATCATTACCTGTACTCATTACTATTGATCCACCTTTAACAGCATCAGTAGATTTAGAAATAATATTTATTGTTCCTCCAATAGAAGGCACTGCAACTTTAGAAGCTCCTAAACCTCTTTGAACCTGCATTGCAGAAGTAACATCAGACAAACCTGCCCAGTTAGACCAATACACTGCACCGTTTTCCATATCATTAACAGGAATACCATTAATCATTACAGCAATGTTTTGAGTTCTAAAACCACGTAAATTAATTTCTCCATCTCCATAACCACCACCAGATTTTGTTGCGTAAACACCAGGTGTAGATTTTAAAATTTCTGGAAATTCTTGGTTACTTAATTTAGCTTCAATATCTGCAGCTTTAATAGTAGAAACCGCAACTGGCGTTTTTCTATCAATTGCAAATGAAGTAGCAGTAACAATTATTTCATCTAAAGCACCAGCATCTTCCTCTAATTTAATTAATTTTAAATTTGATTTAGAAGAAGAAAAAGATACCTCTCTTTTTTTAAACCCAATAAAGGAGATAACGATAACACCAGAACTAGAATCTGCTTTTAACGTAAATTTTCCATCAAAATCTGTTGATGTTCCGTTTGTTGTACCCTTTACAACAACACTTGCTCCTGGTAAAGGTTGATTTGTATCATCAACGATTGTACCCGTAATTTTAGTCTGTCCTAAAACTGTAGCCGTTACAAAAAACAAAGCTAGAAATAATAAGTTTTTAAAATTTTTCATTGTTTAATTTTATGTTTTAAAATATTCTGCAAAATTGACACTTTTGCAGAGTCTAAATGTTAATAGAATGTTAAGTTTAACATAACATTAATAAGCTCGCAATATATATAAAAAAAATTAAAAAAAGTAAATCAACAACAAAACATTAATAAATTTACTACAAAAATGCAGAATCGTTAAATTATTAATTTACAAAACTCAATTCTATTGATTATTCAATAATTTTTTAGCTAATTCTTTTCCTAATTCAACACCAAATTGATCAAAACTATAAATGTTCCATAAAATACCTTGTGTATAAATTTTATGCTCATACATGGCAACTAATTTACCTAAAGATCTTGGTGTTAATTTATCAAAAAGGATAGCATTACTAGGTCTGTTTCCTTCAAAAACTTTAAAAGGTAAAAGAGTAGCAATTTTATCTTCGTCTCCAGAAAATTTTAACTCTAAATGAACCTCTTCTTTAGTTTTTCCAAAAGCTAAAGCTTCCATTTGTCCGTAATAATTTGCCATTAATTTTTTGTGATGATCTTTTAAACCATATAATGACTCTTTATATCCAATAAAATCTGCAGGAATTAACTTTGTACCTTGATGTACTAATTGCATAAAAGCATGTTGCATATTTGTACCTGTGCTTCCCCAAACAATAGTTCCTGTTTGATAATCTACTTTATCACCATTTCTATCAACACCTTTACCATTACTCTCCATAGTTGCTTGTTGCAAATAATCTGGAAGTTTCTTTAAGTATTGTGTATAAGGTAAAACTGCTTCTGTTTCTGCTAAGTAAAAATTATTATACCAAATACTTATCAATGCTAAAACAACAGGAATATTTTCTTCGAAATCTGTGTTTCTATAATGGATATCCATTTCTTCCGCACCTTCTAAAAGCGCTTTATAGTTATCAAAACCAACAGATAAACTGATTGACAGACCTACTGCAGACCATAAAGAGAAACGACCTCCAACCCAATCCCACATTGGAAAAACGTTGTTTTTATCAATTCCGAAACTATCAACTGCTTCTAAGTTTGTAGAAACTGCGACAAAGTGTTTTGGAATATCAAAAATTGTTGCTGATTTTAAAAACCAGTTTTTAAGAGTTTCTGCATTTGTAATCGTTTCTTGCGTTGTAAAAGTTTTAGATACAATTACAAATAATGTAGTTTCTGGATTTAATTTCTTCATAACTTCAGAAACATGATCTCCATCTACATTAGAAACAAAATGTGTTGTTAATTGATTTTTGTAAAACTGTAAAGATTCTACAATCATATCTGGACCAAGATCAGAACCACCAATACCAATATTTACAATATCAGTAATAGATTTCCCTGTATATCCTTTCCATTTTCCTGAAATAACTTTGTTAGAAAAACTTTTTATTTTTCTTAAAGCTGCTTGTATTTGAGGTTTAATATTTTTCCCGTCAACCAAAACTGGCTCATCAGAAGTGCTTCTTAGTGCTGTATGTAAAACTGCTCTATCTTCTGTAACATTTATTTTTTCACCAGTAAACTGACTTTCAATAGCTCCTTTTAAATCAACTTCTTTTGCTAATTCTACTAATAAACCTATTGTTTCTTTTGTAATTCTGTTTTTAGAAAAATCTACTAATAAATCATCAAATTCAATAGAAAAATCTTCTTTTCTATTTTGATCTTTCAACAAATCTTTAATTTTGATATTCTTGATATCATTAAAATGATTTGTTAATTCTTTCCAAGATTTTGTTGTGGTTGGGTTGATGTTTTTTAAAGCCATTTATTATTTTTTTGCAATAATTTCGGTAATTATTTGAGGTTTTGTTATAGGAACTTTTTTGTTCTCTAATCGATATTTTAGAGGTTGAATAAACTTATTATACTTTGGTTTAATACTTTCTTTTAAAGGTTCTGCTTCAGGTAATTTTGTTTTAGGACTTAAAGGATCTACTTCTTTTCCATTTTTCCAAAAACGATAACACACGTGTGGTCCTCCAGTATTTCCTGTCATTCCTACCCAACCAATAACATCTCCTTGTTTTACATAATCTCCTTTATTTACTTTTCTTTTACTCATATGTAAATATTGAGTAGAATATGTACTGTTGTGTTTAATTTTAACAAATTTACCGTTACCACCTCTTCTAGTAGACTCTATAACTGTTCCGCTTGCAGTTGCAATAATTGGCGTACCTATTTTTGCTGCAAAATCTGTACCTCTATGAGGTCTTATTTTGTTACCATAATAGGCAATTCTTCTTTTTAAGTTATATCTTGAAGAAATTCTATATTGAAATTTAATTGGAGATTTTAAAAACTGACTACGCAACATATTTCCTGCTTCGTCATAATACTCTGGAATTCCATTTATAGAATCTGCAATAAATCTAAAAGCAAATAAATCTTTCCCTTTATGTTTAAAAACTGCAGATTTCACATCTCCATATCCAGCAAAAATAGTATCATCTATAAACTTTTCTTCATACACAAACTTAAAAGAATCTCCTTTTTGAAGTGCATAAAAATCTAAGGTCCAAGCATAAATATCTGCAATTGACCAAGTTAGATTTGGCTTTAACCCTAAGCTATCCATAGTAACAGAAAGACTAGAGTTAATAACTCCTGATACTTCTTTTTCTAAAATTTTTATAGGTTTTTTAAAAAGTGTTGCAGTAACCAAAGAATCTTTAAAATCTACGACAGTAGCATTTATTTTATCGTGTTTGTAAATAAAAATTTGGGCTTGCTCTGTAGAATCTTTGCTAGCTAAAATAGTGTAAGGTTTACCAGCTCTAACTCTTCTAACATCAAAAATATCTGTAATTGAAGTTGCAATTTGGTTTATTTTTGGATAATAAACATGATGTCTGTCTAAAATGGCTCCAAAACTTTCTCCTTTTTTAATGGTATCTTGTATAACTTTATAGTCATCTAATTTATAACCAAATCTAATTTCTGTTTTTGGTTCTGGTTTTTCAATCTTAATTTCTGGTTTCTTTTCTTCTTTTTTACAAGATGAGAAACACAATATTAGAGCTAATAAAATGGCTATTTTTTTCAAAAATATATACTTTTCTGGATAGATTTCAAAAGTACAAATAAAATTGATTTATATAGAAACAAAAAGTAGAAGTTAACTAATCTAATTTGTTAAATTTTATTAAAAACTATGAAAAGGATTTGCCAAACCTTTATAACCTTCCAATTCTGCTCGTAAAGAACCAACAGCCAAAGAAGCCATCATTTTTATCGGAATTTTATTTGCATCATCAGTAATCCAGAGCGTAACACTTTCTTGTTCTTTAAAAATTCTACCAGACTGAACCAAAGGTCTAAAAATTAAAGAATTAACTTTTCCAAAATTTGTTTTTAAAACTTCTCTTCCTAGAAAACGAAGCTTAAAAGGATATATTTGAGCATCTAAAAACATATCTAATTTTATTTCATCTCCTATCTTTAAACCTGATGTTTCTGTATTTCTTAAAAAATAAAATGAAGACATCATATCTTGTACATTTGTAAAACCTACCAAAGTATCTTTCTGTAACGTAAAATCTTGAACATATGCTTTTTTAGAATCATAATTAAATGATGTTATTCTATGCTTTTTATAACCACCTTCATCTATTTTTCTTTTAAACAAATAAGGTTTTACAGAATCCTTATCAAAAAATGATTCATAAGTATCATCAACTTCAAAAAACCATTTTATCATACCAGATGTCCAACCTTTTCCTTTAGAATAAAAAACTTTTTTTCCATTAAATTCTTTTTCATCAACTTCTAAAATTGCAGTTCCTGCTCTTAGAAAACCACTGTAACTCATTTTATAACGCAACCATTCTCCACTTTTAAAAGCAAGTGGCTTTTCTTGACTAAAAGTAGTTGTCAAAAAGAATAAGATAAAAAGTGATAGAATATATTTTTTCATAGAAAACCAAACTTATAAAAAAGGATTGACAATAACCGTTCCAAAATGAAAAAAGATTATTTTATCAATTATTTACTAAAAACATAAGTTTTTAAAAGGTTCCCCAATTTTTTAGTTCTTCTTCACTCCATAAATAAGGATAAAAAATTCTTCGTTGATATTTTGGATGCATATATTTTCGCCAATTACTACCGCCAGTAGCTTTTAACTCAGAGTCATTTCCTCCAATATATTTTGCTGCAGCATTGTAATGAGCCATCACCCACTTTACGTTTACTGTATAATCGTAATGACGCATTGCTTTTATTAAATCTTGATTTTCTTGCACTTCTTTTGGCAATTGTTTAAATTTTAAAGACAAGTTTATATCATTATAATCTTCCATAAAATCTATAAAATCTCCAATATATTTTTTCTCAAAAAGATTTAATAATGTTGATTTTTGACCAGTTGTATAATTCTTACCAGCAGCTTGCCAATACAAATGGTTGTAAGCATTTTTAAATGAAGAATTTCTATCAATTGTATCTCTATAACGCACATCAATTAAATTAATTAACTCTGTGGATGCAAATTCTATTTTTCTGTATTGAGCACTTTGAAAACCACTTGCAGGAGTTAATGTATTTCTAAATTTTAGATATTGTTCACGTTCCATTCCATCTGCCATCACCGTAAAAGAACTGCAAAGCATATCAAAATACCTGCTAATTCTACCTAAATGCATAGAAAATTTATCTGCAGTAATTTCTATTGTTTTTGCCACTTGATCAATTTCCCACAAAACCATTTTAAACAACAGCTCATTTACCTGATGATACATGATAAAAACCATTTCATCTGGCTGCGTAGTTCTTGGTATTTGCAGACCTAAAAGTGCATCTGTTTGAATATAATCCCAATATGTAATTGGTGTACTGTGCAACAAACCTTCTAACATTGCATCTACTGGAACACCTAATTTATCGTACTTTTCTTCTATTGCTTTTAAAATTTCGTCTCTGTTCATATATTTTAAGAATCAAGATAATTTGAGCCAAGAATCAAGATAATTTTTGATTTTTGGACTTTATGGATGCAATTTAATATAAAAATTAAAGATTATTTCACCTTTCTATTGAAGTTTTATTAAAATAAAAAACCAAGAAATAAGATGTTAAATCTTGATTCTTGGCTCCTTTTTTGTCTTGTCACCTTTTACAAAGTTCCTCTTTTTTCTTGTTCTCTTTCAATAGATTCAAATAATGCCTTAAAATTTCCTGCTCCAAAACCTTTTGCCCCCATTCTTTGAATGATTTCGAAAAACAACGTTGGTCTGTCTTCTACTGGTTTTGTAAATATTTGTAATAAATAACCTTCTTCATCAGCATCAATCATGATACCTAACTTTTTTAAACTTTCGATATCCTCTCTTAATTCATGGCTATATTCTTCTAATCTACCAGGAACTGCTCTGTAATATTCTTCTGGCGGAGTTGATAAGAATTCTACGCCGCTAAAACGTAATTGAGTTACAGTCGCAATAATATCATCAGTTGCAACAGCAATATGCTGTACTCCTGCTCCTTCATAAAAATCTAAATATTCTTCTATTTGAGAACGTTTTTTCCCTTCTGCTGGTTCGTTAATAGGAAATTTAATTCTTCCATTTCCGTTAGACATTACTTTACTCATTAATGCAGAGTATTCTGTATGAATTTGTTTGTCATCGAAAGATAAAAAGTTTTCAAATCCCATAACATCCTCATACCATTTTACCCAAACATTCATTTGATTCCAACCAACATTACCAACCATGTGATCTATGTATTTTAAACCTGCAATTGGTGGATTGTAACTTGATTCCCATTTTTTAAAACCGGGTAAAAAAGTTCCTCTGTAATTCTTGCGTTCTACAAACATATGCACCGTTTCTCCATATGTATAGATTCCTGCTCTTACAACTTCTCCGTTTTCATCTGTTTCAACCCTTGGTTCCATGTAAGACTTTGCTCCTCTAGAAGTTGTTTCTTCATAGGCTTTTCTTGCATCTTCTACCCAAAGCGCAACTACTTTTACACCATCGCCATGTTTTACAATATGATCATTTATTGGTGATTTACTATTTAACGGAGTTGTTAAAACTAATTTGATTTTATCTTGCGTTAACACATAACTCACAACATCTTTAGAACCTGTTTCTAGTCCTTTATATGCATATGATTGAAAACCAAAAGCTGTTTTATAAAAATGTGCAGCTTGTTTTGCATTACCAACGTAAAACTCTACATAATCTGTTCCTAACAATGGAAGGAAATCTTGTGCTCCTTCAAATATTTTTTCTAATGTATACATAAACTATAGCCCACCCTAACCCTCCCAAAGGGAGGGAACTCTTAACTGGGCGTTGAGAGTCTTGTTATTTTAAGTTAGCTATTTCTCTCATTAAGGCAATTCGTTTACAAACAAGTTTAGCCCAGATTGAGCGGTTTGTTTGAGCTCTTTTTTATTCTTTTTTGAATAAAAAAAGCGAGTAGCGAAAGCTGGAAATAGCTTCTAATAATTATTTTAATGAACTTTTTTTGACCACATAGCAACATAGAAAACATAGTTTTTTGAGTATGTTGCTAACTTCTTCCCTTTGGGAAGGCTGGGATGGGCTTTTATAACCAAGATTTATAATACTCTTCATCTGCAATTTTCATAGCTTCTTCTGTTACCATTAAAGGCTTAAAAGTGTCTACCATAACTGCTAATTCTTCGGTTTTTATTTTGCCGATACTTTTTTCTGTGGTTCCTGGGTGTGGACCATGAGGAATGCCTGCTGGATGCAATGAAATATGACCTTGGTCGATATCATTTCTGCTCATAAAATCTCCATCGACATAATATAAAACCTCATCGGAATCGATGTTACTGTGATTGTATGGCGCCGGAATTGCGTTTGGATGATAATCGTACAAACGCGGCACAAAACTGCAAATTACAAATGCATTGGTTTCGAAAGTTTGATGCACTGGTGGTGGCTGATGAATTCGCCCAGTGATTGGTTCGAAATCGTGAATTGAAAATGCATATGGAAAATTATAACCATCGTAACCAACAACATCAAAAGGATGTGAAGCGTAAATCATTTCTATAATTTCGCCTTGTTTTTTTACTTTGATTAAGAAATCTCCTAATTCATTATGTGTTTCTAATTCGTAAGGTCTTCTTAAATCTCGCTCACAAAATGGCGAATGTTCTAACAACTGACCAAAATAGTTTCTGTACCTTTTTGGTGTGTAAACTGGCGAATAAGATTCTACAATAAAAAGCCTGTTATTTTCATCATCAAAATCTAATTTGTAAATAATTCCACGTGGAATTACTAAATAATCTCCGTATTTAAAGTCGATGTTTCCAAGATGGGTTCGAAGTTTTCCAGTTCCTTTATGGATAAAAATCACCTCATCTGCATCTGTATTTTTATAAAAATAATCTGTAGTTGATTTTCTTGGTGCTGATAAAATAATGTTACAATCTGTATTTGTTAAAATGATTTTTCTACTTTCTAAATAATCGTTTTCTGGCGGAACTTGAAATCCGCGAAATCTGTAAGATTGGATATTATTTGCTTTGGCAATTTTTGGTTTTACAGAGTATTGTTTTCTGATTTCTTTTACCATTGTTGGTCTGTGCTCGTGATACGAGTTGGTAGACATTCCGTCGAAACCAATTGTACCAAAGAGTTGTTCGTAATACAAACTGCCGTCTTTTTTACGAAATTGTGTGTGTCTTTTAGGTGGAATTTCTCCTAATTTATGATAAAAAGGCATTTTTTTTAATGTTTTAAAGGATTAAAAAATAGGAAGATTAAAACCTTTTACTTCTATTAAAAAGGAGAAAGATTTTAATGCCGAGTTTTCTGAATAGGTTTTATCGTCAGAAAAAAGCCTTACTCGGGGTTGCGTTTTATTAAAAATTTTAGAAATGTAAGTAAATCTGAAAACATCGCAATCGATTTCGTTGTTCTACAAATATAGTAAAAGATTGTTATACAACAACTAAAACTAAAGTGCTAGAAATTCTTGAAAAGGTGTAAATGCTAAAAATAGTATTAATACGAATGCTAAAACTTTTACCATAACAGAAGTTTTTGTTTCTGATATTGCAAAGTTAACCTCTGCACTGTTAGCTTGTAATAAAATATTTTAGTTTGATAAATTGGATTATCTAATCTTGGTCTTTTAACTATTTTTCTAATCTCTGGAATCATATTTAAATACAATATCAGTGTAGCCAAAGAGCTTAACATAAATATATCTAAATTAGTGAAGAGTTTTTCAAAATTTTAAAATTCAACTAACAGAATTATACTAGGAATTATAAATAGAAGATAAACTAACAATTTTGGCCAACGAGAAATTATCTTTTTAGTTTGAATATTATTTTCTTTAAAGTTGCTTTTTAGAATTCTATTGTAATAAAAATTTAAATTACAACAAAAGAACCTAATGCAAACATTAACAAATCAAATCCATTGGGATCTTTTGATAACCAAAACAATTTATTACTAAAATCATGATGCTAATTTTTATCTAAAATATGAAATTTAATTTCATTATTATTTTTTGATAGAAAAACCTCACAAATTTTAAAATCTGTGAGGCTTTTTTTATACTGATGAGCGCGTTAGGGATTAAAGCATTTGTTTGAGCTCTTTTTTACTTTTTTCAAGTAAAAAAAGCGAGTGCGAAAAGCCCGACCTTTAGGTAACGCCCAAAATATTTTAAGCTACATTAATAACTTTTTCAATTTTTGGCGCATATTTTTTAATTGTTGCTTCCACACCATTTTTTAAAGTCATTTGATTTACAGAACAACCTGTACAAGCGCCTTCTAACTGAACTTTTACAATAGAATTCTCTATAGATAAAAGCTTAATATTACCTCCATCGCTCATTAAAAACGGACGAATTTCGTCTAATGCTTTTTCTACATTGTTTAATGTTTCTTGCTCTGTCATAATCTTATTTTATTTTGTGCTACAACCACTCATTGTTGTAATTCTAACTACTTCTGTTGGTGGTAAATTTGCATTTCTTTTTAATAATTCGGCAACCATTTCTTTAGTAATATCATTAAATGCTTTTTCTAAAATTGTGCCTTCTTGTAAAGCTACTGGGTGACCAACATCGCCAGATTCTCTAATACTTTGTACTAATGGAATTTCGCCTAAAAACTTTGTCTTAATGTCTTCTGCTAAATTTTTTGCTCCATCTTGTCCAAAGATATAGTATTTATTGTCTGGCAATTCTTCTGGTGTAAAGTATGCCATGTTTTCTACGATTCCTAAAACAGGAACGTTAATATTTTCTTGCTGAAACATTGCTACTCCTTTTTTAGCATCTGCTAATGCAATATTTTGTGGTGTACTTACTACAACTGCGCCATTAATTGGTAATGCTTGTACTATTGATAAATGTACATCACCAGTTCCTGGAGGTAAATCAATTAAAAGAAAATCTAATTCGCCCCAATCTGCATCAAAAATTAATTGGTTTAATGCTTTTGAAGCCATTGGTCCACGCCAGATTACTGCTTGATCTGGATTTGTAAAAAACCCTAAAGACAATAATTTAACTCCGTAATTTTCTACTGGTTTCATTTTAGAACGCCCTTCTACATTTACAGAAAGTGGTTTTGCTTTTTCTACATCAAACATTATATGTTGCGATGGTCCATAAACATCTGCATCTAAAACCCCAACATTAAAGCCCATTTTAGCTAAAGAAATTGCTGTATTTGCTGTAATTGTAGATTTACCAACGCCACCTTTACCAGATGCAATTGCAATAATGTTTTTAATATTAGGAATTTCTTTTCCTCTAATTTGATTCGGATTTTCTTTTGGTGCAGCTGCAACAACTTTTAAATTAATTTTTACATCAATTTTCTCATCAACATTTGTCTGAATTACTTTCGTAATTTCAGTTTCAATTTTCTTTTTCGCCTGTAAAGTTGGGTTGCTAATAGTAACATCAACAATTACTTCATTTCCAAAAGTTACAATATTTGTAACATTATTGTTCTCAATTAAACTTTTACCTTCTCCAGGAGCTGTAATAGTTTCTAATGCCTTGTATATATCTTGCTTTGTAAAACTCACGTCTTATTTTTATTTAATCTTGATTGCAAAGATACGGCTTAGTATTAAGAAATTAAAGTGATTAGATTGCGATTTTTTATTTATTGATGAAGAGATTTTATAGCGTTATTTTAAACAGAAAATTCTCTTTAATATATTCTAAAAAAAACACTTGAACTAACAATCTGTTTTTGTAATTAATATGTAAATTTTTGATGAATTATGAAATATTAAGATAATTCATCCGTAGGATTCCAAAAAACTTTTTCTAAGTTTTGAATTTGGTTTTCAACAACAACAATTCCTTCGTTTTCTAACAATTGTTGCATAAGGTTTGTGCCATCAAAATGGTGTTTACCTGTTAATAATCCTTTTTTATTAACAACTCTATGTGCAGGAACATCTTCTAAATTATGTGCTTTATTCATTGCCCAACCAACCATTCTTGCTGATTTTGCTGCGCCTAAATAAGTGCCAATTGCGCCGTAACTTGTAACTCGACCAAAGGGAATTAAGCGTGCAACTTGGTAAACTTTATCAAAAAAATTGTCGGATTCTTTCATCAAGTGAAGATAACATTATTACACAAAGTTTCAGAGAAAACAACAGAGATTCACTGAGTACTATTTAAATACATTGTCTTTAACAAAGAAAACAATTAAGGAAACACTTTGTAAAACAAAAAACAAATTGCTTCGCTTCCTCGTAATGACACAGCTTAATAATTTAATCGAAACTTGATGTACGTAATAGGTTTACCAACTTCTAAATATTGATTTTCGTAAAAAGTTTGAGTTTCTGTAACTTCTTTTGGAGCTCCTTCGTTTTTATAAACTGTGTGATTTGCGTATAAAACTTCATGACCTTCACCATGCAACAAACCTAAAGTGTAACCATGCATAAATTCAGAATCTGTTTTTAAGTTCATGATTCCTTCTTCGTTTAATATATGATGGTATTTTTTCATAAAACTAGAATTTGTCATTCTATGTTTTGTACGTTGAAATTTTATTTGCGGATCTGGAAAAGTAATCCAGATTTCTGATACTTCATTTTCTGAAAAAATAAAATCGACCAACTCAATTTGAGTTCTTACAAAAGCTACATTTTCTAGATTTTCCTCTAATGCAGTTTTTGCTCCTCGCCAAAAACGAGCGCCTTTTATATCGATACCAATATAGTTTTTATTCGGATTTTTTCTAGCCAAAGCAATTGTGTATTCACCTTTACCACAGCCTAACTCAACAACAATAGGATTGTTGTTTCCAAAAAAAGAATGCCATTTTCCTTTTAAAGAAAAGTTGGTAGTAACCTCTTCTCTAGTTGGTTGAATGACATTTTTAAACGTTTCATTTTCTTCGAAACGTTTTAATTTATTTTTGCTTCCCAATATATAAATTTAAGCTCTATCTTCTGTTCCTTCATTTAAGAACTTTTTAGATTCTTTCATCCAATATGCAAATAAAACTAAAAGCACTACTAAAAAGCCCCAGTTTATTGCATTTGAAGTCCACCAACCTGAATCTGATAAGGCCACATCTAAACGTAACCACTTAAAAGGAACAAATAAAAAATCAGTAAATAAACTACCTATCCACTTAAAAATATTGCTTGCTATCATAACTTAATTATCTTTACGCTGCAAAAATAACAAAAGAAACAATGCTAGCCAATTTTTTAAACAAATCTAAACCTATTAATTTTATAGGAATACTTGTTTTCTTTATAATTTGTTTTATTATAACTGTTAGCTCTAGTTTTTTGAGCAATGGTTTCTCTACGAACAAGCTACTTCAAAATTTTAATTTACTACTACTTTTTTTAAGTGTTTTTTTCTTCTATAATTTTATACTTAATAAGAACAGATTAACCTTTGATAACTCGTATGCATATTTTCTGTTTACACTTTTAATAATTTGTATTTTACCAGAATTAACTACTTACAAAATTTTAATTTCAGATACAATTTACTTCTTTTTTTTACGAAAATTATACAGTTTACGTTCGTCTAAAAAAGTAATTCAAAAACTGTTTGATAGTGGTTTTTGGCTAGGAATTCTGTTTATTTTAGAACCTATTTCTATGCTGTTTTTTATACTTGTTTTTTCTGCAATTATTTTAAATTTAAAAATAACTTTACACACACTTTTAACAGCAATTATAGGTTTTATAACACCATTATTCATTTATTTTACCTACTTTTTTTGGTTTGATAAAACTGAAGAATTTACAAAACTATTTAATTTTAACACTAATTTTGATGTACATTTTTACACACAGACAAAATTCATTTGGTTTTTTGTTTGCATAGTTATATGCTCATTACTTTCTATTATTTTTAAATCTGCAGAAACGTTAGGTGTAAGTAATACTTTTAGACGAAGTTGGACTTTATTAATAATAAATTTTCTTATAGTTTTTCTTTATTTACCATTTTTACCTGCAAAAAACGGATCAGAAATTATATTTATACTGTTTCCTGTTTCTGTTATTATTGCAAACGGAATAGAATTAATCAATAATAAAATTATACAAAATTTAATTTTATATAGCTTTTTAATTGGTAGTATTTTCTTTTGTTTCTTTCTATAATTTTTCTCCAAAAGCCAAATCTCCAGCATCACCTAAACCAGGAACAATATATCCTTTGCTATTAAGTTCATCATCAAGAGCAGCAATCCATAAATGTGTGTTTTCTGGAAAATATTGTTCAATAAGCTCAACTCCTTCTTTTGACGCAATAACAACTATAATATGTAATTCTTTTGGAGTACCATATTTTTTTATTGCTTCATAAACTGCAACTAAAGATTGACCTGTAGCTAACATTGGATCTGCCAATAACAAGGTTTTATTTTCTATTTCTGGTGATGCAAAATATTCTACTACAATTTCAAACTCAGCATCATTATTTGGGTGATGTCTAAATGCCGAAATAAAAGCATTTTCTGCTTTATCAAAATAATTTAAAAGTCCTTGATGTAAAGGTAGTCCAGCTCTTAATATAGAGCATAAAACTAGATTGTTACTTGGTAATCGCACTTCCTTTTTAGCTAAAGGAGTATTAATTGAAGTAGTTGAATAAGAAAGTGTTTTACTTAATTCATAGCTTAAAATTTCACCAATTCTTTCTATATTTCTTCTAAAACGTAAAGAATCTTTTTGAATCTCTTTATCTCTAATTTCCGAAATAAATGTGTTTAAGATTGAATTTGATTCTCCTATATAATGTATTTCCATTCTAATAATTTCTAATAACAAATATAGTATTATAAAATTTGTATATTGCAAAAGAAAAAAATCTTACTACTAATAAATAAAATTTTTATTTATTAGTAAATCTAGAGATATTATAAGTTCTAAATTAGAAATAACAATTCCACCTTTGGTGGACTAACCAAAAGTTAGATAACCAAAGTAAAAGAGTTTCAAAATTATTGAAACTCTTTTTTATGCTTTAATTTTAAATTTATTAGCAACTTTGCACTTTAATTTTAGAATTTATTTGCCAAATGAATAAAAGAATAGTAGCGCTAATAGCCGTTTTTATTGCTTCTTTAATTTACGCAATTAATTACACAATTGCCAAAGAAGTAATGCCTTTACATATTAAACCTTTTGCATTTATTTTTTTAAGAGTTGCTGGTGCAACAATCTTTTTTTGGACTATTGGTTTATTTATAAAACAACAAAAAATAGAGAAAGAAGATTATAAGAAAATATTATTAGCAGCCTTTTTTGGTACAGCCTTAAATATGCTTACTTTTTTTAAAGGATTAAGCCTAACAACGCCAATAAGTGCATCTGTAATTATGGTAACTTCACCAATAATGGTGCTTATTTTTTCGAGTATATTAATTAAGAAACCAATTGAAAGACAACAAGTTTTAGGAATTCTTATCGGATTAATTGGTGCAATTTTATTAATAACTTATGGTAATTCTAATACAGGAAATGCCATAAATAGTAACTTAGGTAACTTTTTAGTTTTTATTAATGCCGCCTCCTATGGATTATACTTGGTTTTGGCAAAAAATCTAATTGTAAAATATCATCCAATTGTGTTCGTAAAATGGTTGTATTTATTTGGGCTAATTTTCGTTATTCCGTTTTCTTATAACGAATTAATAGAAGTTTCATGGCAAACAATACCAATAAAAATGTATTGGAATATTGGCTATGTTGTACTCTTTACATCCTGTATAACTTATCTTTTTAACCTTTATGGTTTATCAAAATTAAAACCAACAACTGTAAGTATTTTTATTTATTTGCAACCAGTTTTAACTACTATTTACGCATTAATTGTTGGTAGTGATTCTTTAAATCTAGTAAAAGTTTCTGCAACCATTGTTATCTTTTTTGGAGTATATTTAGTTACAAAAAAAGCGAAAATTAGAATTACATCTTAAAAATAGCATACAGTTCTTTACACTTATAAATTCCACAAAATAAAACTTATATTTGCCCCTCATTTAAAACTACGATTGTATGATTCAATCTATGACAGGTTATGGAAAATCTGTGTTGCAACTGCCAACAAAAAAAGTAACCATAGAAATAAAATCCTTAAACAGTAAAAATTTAGATTTAAACGTTCGAATTCCGTCTTATTATAAAGAAAAAGAATTAAATGTTCGTAAAAAACTAGCAAATGCTTTAGTTAGAGGAAAAATAGATTTTTCTATTTATGTTGAAATGACTGCGGATGAAACTTCTACAAAAGTAAATCCTGGAGTTGTAAAACAATACATGCAACAATTAAGAAACGTTGTTCAAACTGGTTCTTCTGATGATGTTGAATTGCTAAAAATGGCAATTACAATGCCAGATTCTTTAAGTACAGAACGTGAAGAATTAGATGAAAACGAATGGAATCTCATCAACCAAAATATAGATGTAGCCATTAAAGAAATTGTACAATATAGAATTGATGAAGCTGCTTCTTTAGAAATAGATTTTAGAGAAAGAATTACCAACATCAAAAAATATTTAGAAGAAGTATATTCTTTTGATGCCGATAGAATTGAAAACGTAAAAGCGCGTTTGCAAAAAGCTATTGACGATTTAAAAGTAGAAACAGATCAAAATCGTTTTGAACAAGAGTTGATTTATTATCTAGAAAAACTAGATATTAATGAAGAAAAAGTACGTTTAGCAAATCATTTAGAATACTTTTTGCAAACTCTAGAAACTCCAGATTCTAATGGAAAAAAACTAGGTTTTATTGTTCAAGAAATGGGACGAGAAATAAATACAACTGGTTCTAAAGCTAATTTTGCACCCATGCAAAAAGCGGTAATTCAAATGAAAAACGAACTAGAGCAAATTAAAGAACAAATTTTAAATGTACTTTAAAATAATACAGAAATAAATTAATTTTATTTCTGGTTCAACATAGAAAATTCAATAGAATTTTTAGAATGAAAACCAAAAAAATTATGAGTGATTTTAAAGGAAAATTAATTGTGTTTTCCGCACCTTCAGGATCTGGTAAAACAACTATAGTTCGCCATTTATTAAAACAAGAAGAATTAAATCTAGAATTCTCTATATCAGCAACTTCTAGAGAAGCAAGAGGTTTGGAAAAAGACGGAATTGATTATTATTTTATTTCGTTAAAAGAGTTTAAAAACCACATTAAAAATGATGAATTTTTAGAATGGGAAGAAGTGTACAGAGATAATTTTTACGGAACTTTAAAAACTGAAATTGAAAGAATTTGGGCACTAAAAAAACACGTTATTTTTGATATTGATGTTGTTGGAGGTTTGCGAATTAAAAAGAAATATCCAGAAGAAACATTAGCTGTTTTTGTAAAACCACCTAGTGTAGACGAATTAAAAATACGTTTAAAAAAACGTAAAACAGAAAGTGAAGCAAAAATTAATATGCGTATTGCAAAAGCTTCTGTAGAATTAGCAACTGCACCGCAATTTGATAAAATTATTAAAAATTACGAGCTAGAAGTTGCTTTAAAAGAGGCAGAAGATTTGGTAAGTGACTTTTTAAAGAAACAGTAATAAAACTTTTAAAAACTTTTTGATACAAAATTCTTGAAAAAGAATTTCTCTCTAAGTGACAAAACGTATTCTCAGTTCGAGTGAAATTTGAAGAATAAAAAATTTATATCGAGAACAATTTAATTTAAAAAATGAAAATAGGATTATATTTTGGTACTTTCAATCCAATTCATGTTGGGCATTTAATCATTGCAAATCACATGGTTGAATATTCTGATTTAGATGAAATTTGGATGGTTGTAACGCCTCATAATCCGTTTAAAAAGAAAAGCTCTTTATTAGAAAATTATCATAGATTCGAATTAGTTTACAGAGCAACAGAAGGTTATGATAAAATTAAACCAACAGACATTGAGTTTAAGTTACCGCAACCAAATTATACCGTTTTTACTTTAGCACATATTACAGAAAATTATCCTGATAAAGAATTTTGCTTGATTATGGGCGAAGACAATTTAAAAAGTTTTCATAAATGGAAGAATTATGAAACTATTTTAGAACATCATCACATTTATGTGTACCCAAGAATTGCAGAAGGAATTGTTGAGCATCAGTTTAAAAATCATCCAAAAATTCATGTAGTTGCTGCGCCAATTGTGCAAATTTCATCTACAATGATTAGAAACGGAATTAAAAATAAAAAGAACGTAAAACCATTATTAACTAAAGAAGTTTGGAAATATATAGATGAAATGAATTTTTATAAAAAATAGTTTCGTTACTTTTACGTTGTATTTAGACATATCAATAAAAACACCATTTTGTGGGAAAACAAAAAAAGAAAAAAGGTAAATTAAAACAAAGACTTACCAATAAATACAGGTTAGTTGTTTTAAATGAAGGCACTTTCGAAGAACGATTTTCTTTAAAATTATCTATGTTAAATATTTTTGTTTTTGGAGGTGTTCTTTCTTTTTTATTAATTTTAGTCACTACTTTTTTCATCACATTTACGCCTATAAAACAATATATTCCTGGTTACTCATCTACAGAATTAAAAATAAAAGCTACAAAATTAGCAATTCAAACAGATTCTTTAAAAAGAAGGTTAACCATTTTACAAGATTTTACAAAAGCTTTACAACCTATTTTAACTGGAGAAATTGAAGCAGAACAACTAGATTCTTTACAATTATTAGACAGAATTCACGTTCAAGACAGTTTATTAAATGCTTCTAAAGAAGATTCTATTTTTAGAGAGAAGATAGATATAGAAGATCGTTTTCCTATTCAGAATAACGCATTATCAAATGTAAAAATTGTCTTTTTTGCTCCTTTAACAGGTACAATTTCTCAAGGTTTTGATATTAAAAAAAATCATTTAGCGGTAGATATTGTTGCTAAAAAAAATACAGCTGTAAAAGCTATTGCAGACGGAACAGTTATTTTTTCTGGCTGGACAACAGAAACGGGTTATGTAATTATTTTAAAACATGCTTACGATTATATTTCTGTTTATAAACACAATGGAAACCTACTAAAACAACAAGGAGATCTTGTAAAATCTGGAGAAGTAATTGCCAGCGTTGGTTCTACAGGAGAACTCTCTACGGGTCCACATTTACATTTTGAACTCTGGAGCGGTGGTTATGCTATTAATCCTACAAACTTGATCGATTTTTAATTATGAGCATAAAGTCTGTATTTGCAATTCCGTTTGCTAAAATTGCCACAAAAAGAGTTTTTAAGTGGGCAAATAATCCGCATAAAACTCAAGAAAAAGTATTTCAAAAATTAATTTCAAAAGCAAAAAATACCGCTTTTGGAAAAGATCATGATTTTAAAAATATTGTTTCTTATGATGACTTTAAAAAACGTGTAAAAGTTACTGATTACGAAGGTTTACGAAGTTATGTAGACAGAGTTGTTGCTGGCGAATCTGATGTTCTTTGGATAGGAAAACCGCTCTATTTTGCCAAAACTTCTGGCACAACTTCTGGTGCAAAATATATACCGATTACAAAAGAATCGATGCCAACGCATATTAAAGCTGCAAGAAATGCTTTGTTATTTTATATAGCAGAAAAGAAAGATGCCAGTTTTGTAAATGGTAAAATGATTTTTTTACAAGGAAGCCCAGTTTTAACTAATAAAAATGGCGTTAAACTTGGACGTTTAAGCGGAATTGTAGCTCATTATGTACCTAAATATTTATTAAAAAATAGATTACCAAGTTGGGAAACTAATTGTATTGAAGATTGGGACACTAAAGTAAATGCAATTGTAGAAGAAACCATTAACGAAGATATGTCTGTAATTAGCGGAATTCCTTCTTGGGTACAAATGTATTTTGAAAAATTAATTGAAAAAACAGGGAAATCGGTTTCAGAATTGTTTCCTAATTTTAACTTCTTTATTTATGGAGGCGTAAATTTTGAACCTTATAAGAATAAGTTTGAAAGCTTAATTGGTAAAAAGATAGATTATATAGAATTATATCCTGCATCCGAAGGATTTATTGCATATCAAGATAGTCAAACAGAAAAAGGAATGTTGTTGCAATTAAACTCAGGAATGTTTTATGAATTTATTCCCGCAACTGAATTTTTTGATGAAAACCCTACAAGAATTTCTTTAAAGGATGTAAAAATGGGGGTAAATTACGCTATCATTTTAAATACAACTGCCGGTCTATGGGGCTATAATATTGGTGATACTGTAGAATTTACATCAACAAAACCTTATAGAATTAAAGTTACTGGTAGAATTAAACACTTTATATCCGCCTTTGGCGAACACGTTATTGGTAAAGAAGTTGAGAAAGCTTTAAACGATGCTATTTCAGGTACAAATATAAATATTAGCGAATTTACAGTTGCACCACAAGTAGAACCAAAAAAGGGTTTACCTTATCATGAGTGGTTTATAGAATTTGAAAATGAACCAGAAAATTTAGAAGAATTTGCATCAAAAATTGATGCTTCTATGCAAGCACAAAACATTTATTATTTCGATTTAATTACAGGTAAAGTTTTGCGTCCTTTAATAATTAGAAAAGTTAAAAAAGGTGGTTTTCATGAATATATGAAATCTATTGGTAAATTTGGAGGACAAAATAAGATTCCGCAATTATCAGACAATAGAAAGATTGCAGATGTTTTAAAAGATTTTTTAGTAGACTAACAACATAATATTACAAAATGGGAGGAGATTATTTATTTCTAGTTTTAGCACTAGGTTTAGTTATTGTTTATTTTTACAACAAATATAGAAGAAGACGTTAATGAGCACAATTAGAATTACAAAACTGTTTAATTTTGAAACAGGACACGCTTTATATGGTTATGATGGTAAATGTAAAAATGTTCACGGGCATTCTTATAAACTTTCTGTAACGGTTTCTGGAAAGCCAATAAAAGACAATACCAATGTAAAATTTGGGATGGTAATTGACTTTGGAGATTTAAAGAAAATTGTAAATGAAGAAGTTGTAGATGTTTTTGATCATGCAACTGTGTTTAATAAGAATACACCTCATATTGAGTTAGCAAAAGAATTAATAGCAAGGGACCATCATGTTATTTTGGTAGACTACCAACCAACAAGCGAAATGATGGTGATTGATTTTGCTAAAAAAATTAAAAGCAGATTACCAGAAAACATCAAATTATATTCTGTAAAGCTACAAGAAACAGATTCAAGTTTTGCAGAATGGTTTGCAAGTGAGAATTAAAATAAAATAGTTTTTTTGAATAATTATCTAAATTATTAAATATTAACTAGTTGCAAATAGATATTATTTTAAGTTAAAATTTTACATGTAAAAGGCGGAAAAAATGATAAAAAAAATGAAAATTTGTTTGTCAGATCACTAAAACATGTTATATTTGCACCGCTCTTAATAAGAACAATATTATCTTTTCAATTAGAATTTTTAATATTCAATTATTTAAGGTTTTAAATAACCGAAAAAAGAGTAGATTAAGCTATCAAGCTTAAGTTCTTTAACATAAAGACTGCGAAAGTAGCTCAGGGGTAGAGCATCACCTTGCCAAGGTGGGGGTCGCGGGTTCAAATCCCGTCTTTCGCTCTATTCAAAATACCAATGCTGAAGTGGTGGAATTGGTAGACACGCTGGACTTAAAATCCAGTGGTCAGTAATGGCCGTATGGGTTCAAGTCCCATCTTCAGTACAATAACCGTTGTTAATCTTATGATTTTCAACGGTTTTTTTTGTTTTAAATTCTCATCACATTTTTATCAAAATTCTTAATAAAAATTATTCATTTAAGAGTTTTAAAACATCAATTGTATTATAGTTTTGCACATGAAAAGTTTTTATACCTGCTTTTTGAGCTCCTTCAATATTGCTAAAGGAATCATCCATAAACAACGTTTCTTCGGCTTTTAAATTACTGTCATTTAAAATGTAATTAAATATCTCTACATCTGGTTTTCTTATTCCGATTTCATGAGAATAATATGCTTTTTTAAATATTTTATTAAAAGATGTTTTATAATCATCTTTAAAATCATCTAAATATTTTTTTTGATGTATACCGTTAGTGTTGCTTAAAAGAAAAATATTATAAGTCTTTTTTATATCATGTAAAAAATCAACGCGATCTTTTGGCATATCTAATATCATTTGATTCCAAGCTTTTTTAATTTCTAGATAACTTGGAGATTTACTAGATAATTTAAGAAGTGATTCTAGAAAAGTGTCTTCAGATATTTTACCAACTTCTAATTCGTAGAAAAATGAATGTTGGTAATTATGACCAGTATTGTTAACAATATTAGTAATACCTAATTCTTTAAAAGCTTTAATCGTTCTAGGAACATCTAAATTCATAATTACACCTCCTAAGTCGAAAACTATATTTTTTATCTTCTTCATTTTTAAAGTATTTACTTGAGTTCGATTTCTATTTAAATAGATTTTAATACAAAATACACTTATGATTATCTACTCTAAAATTACTAAAATATTTTGTATTGCGGATGGGTTTTGTAGAGAATATAAAAAATCTCTGCTACAAACATTTTTCATTTATAATAACTAAGTAAAAACCTAACGTTTCTTGCTTTAGCTAATAATAAATAGCCCCGAGGTTAAACCTCGGGGCTATTTATTATAAAATTAACTAAATAAAAATTTAATAAACTAACTTAAAACAATTAGTTATCAATTAGATCTTCGTTTCTATTTCCTGGATTATCTTTATACCAATCTACATTTGTTGTTCCTCCTGATTCTGCCCATGTACTAAAAAAGTTATAAGCATCTGTAATATCTATTTTTTCTTTTGGAACTTTAAAATCATGAATGATACTTATTGCCCAAGGGAAACCATTATCAGAAATAAAGTTACCATCAGCATCTTTATTTACTCCATCTATTTCAATACCGCTAACTCCTAAACTAGTTACTTTTCTATATGGTAAATGAATTTCTTTTGATCTAACTTTATTAGCAATTATAAAAGGATTAAAAGGTGCAACACCTAAATCTGCTGTACTAATTGGAGTTACAAACTTGATAGAAATAGTGGTTTCGTTTAAAATATTATCAACATCATCTGTTAAAATAATAACAGCATTCTCTTGATTTGCTTCTGTACCATTTGCATTTAAACTTATAAAATTTTGAGTAAAAACAGTTCCTGTAACACTTTCTATTTTAGAAGGATCTAACCCTTCAATTTCAAAACCAATACCGTTTGTAAAACCAGCTCCATTTGCTTTTATGTTACAGATAAAATCTAATCTCACAGCTAAATTATCTGAATTTAAAACTGCAATTGCTTGGTAACTTAAAGCGGCATCATTAAAATCATAATCTCCTGTAGACGGCCATAGATCTTCGAAAGCAATAGTTCCTTTACCATATTTACTTGGCGTAAAAGATTCAAAAGCTGCCTCTGCATCATTTGGAAACGCATCATCTTGATCAAAAATACCATCTCCATCTGAATCAGTTTCATCTTTTACATCTGCATATACTCTAAAAGTTGTTAAATCATTTATAGATCTTCCAAAATCTGTATTATTATTAGCACTTGCTCCATATTGGTATTTCCAACCACCTGTTTGTGTATCCATTATAATTAAATCTGCACTACTAGAACTGTCTGCCAACCATAATTCTTGATTAGAATCAAAAGTCATAGAAGTTGGTTTAAAGGGTAAATTATCTGAACTTATTCTAGTACTTTGATACTCGTTGTTTGTGTCTAAATTTAATTTATAAAGTCCCGAAAATGTACATACAAATAATGTTCCATCATCTGCAAAAGCTAAATCTCCTCCACCTACATCATGAAGACCATTAATTTTCCAAGTGTTTAATAAAGCACCAGTAGACGGATTAAAAGTATAAAGCTTATCTCTATTAGAAAAATATAATAAACCATCAGCAGTATTAAAATCTAATCTAGGGCCTCCAATTCCAAGGTTTGCAACTGTTTCCCAAGTATCATTAAGAATAGAATATTTCATTAAAGGAAATGGACTGCTTCTTCCAATTGAATATAATGTTTTATTTTCTTGATCAATTGCACAAGTCCAACTACCTATAGGCATAGTTGATAAATCTGTAAGTGTACCTGTTAAAGGATCTACTTGAAATAATTGTCCAGATCCATTTACAGAATATAAATAATCGGTAACATCGCTAGTAGATTTAGATTGTAAATTATTTTTAGCTTCAATAGAATTATAAGCTACTTTTTGATCTACAATATCTTTAATTGATGATGAAAAACTTAATTGTTCATTTCTACGGATATATACTTTAGTATAGAATTTAGGTAAGTTAATTGTTTGTATTAAACCTCCATTTTTTGCAACACCCGAAAAAATTAGATTCTCTAACATATCAGATTTATAAACGGTTTCAGTAACTGTTTCTCCTGATTCATTCTCAAAAGTCTCTGTTCCTGCATCGTATAATTCATCAGAATAAGCATAAATATCATATTTAGCATACTCATCATTTTCTGTAATACTAATCGTTACATCATGATAAGTACTAAAATCAAATCCTGCAGGTATCGATAAAACATTAGAATCTTCATCTACAGCCACAATTACTTCTGGTTCAGAGAAATTATTACATCCATATAGTAATAATATAGAAAAACTGATTTTTAAAAAATTATTTATTGTACTTTTCATGGTTTTGAGGTATTAGAATTAATTAGAAACTTTTAATTAATTTAATTGTTTGGCTTTAAAAAACTGAGCTTATAATTACAATTTTAAACAATTAATGTATTATTTCTGATGCAAATATATGATGACATTAAAACTTAACGGACTAAAATTAGATGATTTCATTTTATCTATAGATTAATGGAACTCAACTAAAGATTAAATAACTATCTATTCTACAAACACCAAGGCATCTGGAACCTTTTCTGTACCAATAGTACTAACAACTTTAAATGTTTTCATGTCTATAACTTCTATTTTATTCGCATTAGAATTAGACACAAATGCATACAATCCATTGGGATGCATTAAAATATTAACTGGTCTAGGCGTATGATACAATATTCTTTCTAATAGTGTGTTTTTACCATGAAGCATTATTGATTTTATTTTCTTTTTAGATTGCTGATCATAGACATAGATAGAGCCTTCATGAGCATTTGTAACTAAACAAAACTTACCATCAATAGAGAATTTAAGTTTTAAAGGCTCATCTCCTGTACTAAAAGTATCTAGAATTTCATAAGTGTTTGTATTAATAATTTTCATTGAATTTTCTTTGGTATTTGTAACCCATATTTCTGATCCATCAGGTGTAATATCAATTCCTTTTCTTCCCACTCCGCAATAAATAATTTTTATTACTCTATTGTTCTTTAAATCAATAACACTTATTGAGCCTGAATTAATATTGGTTACATAAGCAATTAATTTATAAGGATGAATAACTACAAGGTGGCTCTTTTCTTGTTTAGTTTGTATTCGTTTTTCAATACTATCCGTTTTAACATTTAGCACAAAAAAAGTGTTTCTAACATAATCAATAACACCAACTTTATTTGGTTCTGGATAAGCAACAATCCCATTTGCTCTTATATTTTCTTTTAATTCTATCGTCTTTTCAAGTATATTCGTCTTTGTATTTACAACTTTAACAGTATTTCCATTAGTAGACCCGTAATTTGTAAGTACAACATTATTTTTATCTAAAGTAGTTATTGCTTCATGAGAAAACATATCAATAGGAATTTCTGCTATATTCTTGCCTGTAAACAAATCAAAGACCTGAACCTCTCTACTTACTTTACTTACAATATACAATTTACCACTTGTTTGTATAGAGTAAGATGGTAATCTAACAACTATAATTGATAAAAATAATACTGAACAAAGTACTACAAATAATATTAAAATATATTTTAAACGCTTCATAAATACCTTAAAAATAAATCATGAAATTCTTGATTTTTGTTTGTTTTAATTATAGCGTTTCTTTAGTAGTCATTTTAACAATAACTAATTCTGTAATTAAATTTAAATTATTAGGAAACTACTCCCTGTTTAATATGCTATTTTTTTGAAAACACTTTTTCACATCTCCCCTTAACTAACTAGCGCGTTTAGAGCGTTCCCAATTTACTGATTGAGAATTTTTCATATACCTAAAAAAACCTAGTACTACAGATAAATTCATGATGAAAAAATAATAGGGGACAAACAATAATTTTATTTTTATTGATTTATTTTCTAAAAACCACCCTAACAATGCTGCAGCATAAAAAAGCATTTGCAGCCAAAACAATATAGAATAAATACCAAAATCTAAAAGACCTTCATTAAAAGCCAGTACAAATAAGATTGGAATTAAGAGCACTAAACTAAGCGGAGTTAAAGTCCAACGCAACACACGATGCGATATGTACTGAAAAGAAAGAGTTCCATACTTAAATATATTTAATAATGAACGTAGTCGTACTACAGATTGAATACCTCCAGCAGAAATTCTTATTTTTCGCTTTAATTCTTCTTTAACATTTGCTGAAGCAGATTCTATGGCGTAGGCTTCAGGATCGTATTGAATAGTGTATCCATCTTGAGCAACTCGTAATGAAATCATAAAATCATCCAATAAAGTGTCTTTTTCAACATGACGATATAATTCTGTTCTAATAGCAAACAATTCACCAGCTGCACCAACAACAGAATACAACTCGGCATCCCATTTTTTTAATGTAGATTCATATTTCCAATATATACCTTCTCCAGCACCAGATGCCACATCACTTTCTTTATCTATAATTCGTTTTTCTCCAGATACACAACCTACTTTAGGAATACTAAATAAATTAACAATACGTCTAATCGATTCTTTACCAAGATTTGTATTGGCATCACTAAAAATTACAATAGGTGTTTTCACAAACTCCATACCTCTATTCATAGCACCAATCTTACCATTTCTTGCATCTAAATGATGTACAGTTGTATTTGGGTAACCTTTTAATAAATTTGGCGTACCATCATCCGAACCATCTGTAATCCAAATAATTTTTAATTTTTCCTTCGGATAATCGAGCGCTAATGTATTTTCCATTTTTGCTTCTACATAATCCTTTTCATTATAAGCAGCGATAAACAGTGTTACCTCTGGCTCATAAGATGAATCAATTTCTATTTTATTACCAATGATAAAAGCGCGTCTAATTTTGATAATTATATATAATAAAACACCGTATCCAACGTATGTGTAGACGATTACAAATAATAGAAACCAGAATATAATTTTTAATCCAATCATAAGTTTTAATTTAAGATGAGTATTTATCTTTAATAAATTTCCCAAGTACATTTTCAAATTCTAAAGCTCTACCTTCCCAAGAGTTAAGCTTAGCAAACTCGATTCTTTTTTTAATTAATGAATTATTATCATTCTTTAATTCATTTTCAATATAGGATTTAAACATGTTTTTATTTTCTGCAGATTGCACCATCGATTTAAAATCGGTTAAATTAGCAAAGGCTGTCATAACCACAGGAACTCCAACAGCTAAATATTCATTAATTTTTAATGGATAAATATTTTTATTGACTTCATTCATCTTATAAGGTATAATTCCTAAATCATATTTCGATAATAATTCAGGAACTTCATGAGGCTTTACCGATTTAAAAAAGGAAACATTTTTATATACTGATAAACGTTCTTTTATGTTATGGTTTAACAAATAACCTGTAAATTCAAAAAGAACCTGAGATAATTCCTTAATAGCATATTCCATAATATCTATATCAAACCTAAAATCTAAAGTACCTATATAGCCTACTTTTTTTATACTTGATTGACTTGAAACTATTTTTTTTGCATGAGGTACAAACAATTTAAAATCCACGCCATTTTTAACCACATAGCTTTGTGGGTTTAATTTCTTTTTTTTAGAATTTAAATAATCCGAAGTGGTTATTATACCATCAACTTCTTTACAAAATTGTTGCTCAATATTATAAATTCTTGATTTATGTCTTTGTGTATCCATACCGTCATAACAGTAATAAACATTCAAAAATTCGTTCAATTTCCCAATCATTGGCAAGCCGTACATGGGATTGTATGCCGTAATAATTATTGGATCATCTAATTTTAATTTTTTTATCGTTTTTCGAAGTTGATTTTTATAAATAAAAGCATTGATACTAAAAACTTTTTTAAAAACAGATTCATTACTAATAAAATCCACGGGTAAAACAGGGGGCATTACTAAATGTTTAACAATAGCATCGTTATCTGTTTTCTCGTCTACTATTCTTTTTTTAAAACCGAGCATTCTAGAAACTTGCGCTCTTTGTTTTCCTAATAAAGACATTACAACATCTTTTAAAGTAAAAGGATATTCAACAAAAACAACAGTGTTTTTTTCTGCTAAAAGCGATAATAATTGCACTGTAGACTTGGTGAATTCTCCATGCCATGTGGTTTGAGAAATGCAAATAATATTTTTACCTTCTATCATAATCTGTTATTTTTTTGAATTCTCTAAATGAATTAATTCATATTGTTTCAAATAATCTTTTGCCATATTTTTCCAAGAAAACTGTTTGCTACGTTCTAAACCTTTTTCACAAAGCGATTTTCGATACGCATCATTATTTAAAATTTTAATGATTCCTTGTGTAATTTCTTCGGATTTAAACGGATCAATAATATGAGCAGCATCACCAGAAACTTCTGGCATTGATGAAGTATTTGATGTAATTACTGGCACATTACAAGACATGGCTTCTAACATCGGAATTCCAAAACTTTCTCTAAGTGATGGATACAAAAAGACATCGCATTGTGCATAAATAGCTGGTAAATCTGTATTAATAACATAACCAGTTAAAACGATATTGTTAATAAGATTAGTGTCATTAATTTCTGCTAAAAGTTTATGAAGCTCAATTTTATCATAATCTAACATTACCAATTTGTGATTTGATCCTGTTTGTTTTAAAAAATCTGAAAATGCTTTTAAAGTTCCTTTTGTATTTTTTTTAGGATCTGTATTTCCTAAGAAAAAGAAATATTTATCTGGTAAATTATATCTTTCTTTAACTCGTTTAAGCTCTTCTTTATTGGTAACTGGTTTAAAATGCTCACTTACGCCATTATAAATAGCATCCAATTTATTGTCGCCTTTAATCCCAAAGAATTCTCCTATTCTATTTTTCTCAAAATGAGATACTGTAATTACTTTTTTACTCTTTTTTACAACGCGAGGCACTACTAATTTTCGGTAAATATTTCCAAATTTCTGATAAGAACTTGCACTACTTTTTAGAATTTTTAGATAACTACTTTCCATATAAATAATATCATGTAAAATAGTGATTAAAGGAATGTCTGTAAAAAATGGTGCTGTATTACTTGTACAATGTAAAATATCACAACCGTATTCTTTTGCCGCTTTTGGTAATGCAATTTGTTCCCAAGTTGGGTAAGAACCACCATTTAATTCTATGATTTTAAAATTTGATGTTTCTTGAAGTACAGAACTATCTTCATCTGGTTTTACAAAGATAAAATATTCATTTTCTTTGTCTATGATTTGAAGGTTTTTAATAAGCTCTAAAGCAACCATGTCCATACCATGTTTCTTTTTTCTAAAGAGTCTTTGTCCTTCTATACCTATTTTCATAATTCGTTATTTTAATAGTTAATTGAGAAATAACTAATAATTTGTTTTTTAATTTTACCATAAATAACTACCTCTATAAGATAGGAAAAAAGCAACATTATAAAAACATATAGTGTGTATTCAATTATTTTATTGTCGATAAATTTTAAATAAGATGCTTTTGTAACCAAATAATAATGCGAAATATAAATCACGTAAGAAAAAGGTGCTAAATATCTAAAAATTCCGAAAATTTTATCAAATCCAAACCAATTTAACTTGTTCCAAATAATACCGCCAAACATTGCCAAAAAAGCAAAAACAAAATGTCTTAATTCTACAAATGGATAAGCCACTAAAGGATAATCATACACTTTTGTGTACTCAAAATTCATAAAAAGATTGATTCCTAAAAGCGCAATAATAGAGAGTAAAACATAGCTATACTTTTTAATCGATTTAAACGTAAAAGTTTCTCCTTTTAGGTAAATATCTGCCAACCTTACACCAATCCACCAAATAGCAAAATACATAATAATTCTATTTAAGAAAAACGGATAAATAAGATAAGACACGGTAGTCGAAATAGTAAGAATATTAACCCAAGTATTAAGTTTAGATGACGATATTTTTTTTACTAAAAGAATAAACAACATATAAAACCACCATTCGTAAGATAGCGACCAAAGCACGCTATTTGCCATATAAGTTGCAGAAATTACATTTGGCTTAAGAGAAATTACATCTTGAAGCATAAAAATATTTCCTAAAAGTGTTGCCCAATCTGGATTTGCTAAACCACCCTCTGTATAACTTTTTGCACAATAAGCTAATATAAAAATAAAGAAAAGCGGAATGTAAATTCTTATAAATCGTTTAAAAAAGTAATGCTTAAATCTTTTATTTTCTGATTTTCCCCAAGAATATTTTATAACAAAACCACTTAAGATAAAAAACATAATTACTGCCTCAGAACCAAAACGAAAGAGAAATCCCACATTAATTCCTAAAAAAAATATTTTTTGAGGAAGCATGTGAAAAAACACTACATATAATGCAGAAAACCCACGAATGGCTTCTAATTTTTGTAGTTTTTTATTATTCATTAATTCTTGATTGGGGGATTATTTGAGTGATTATTTAGAACTTATTTCTTCTGTATTAGAGGTGTGTTGAGTGTGAATAAATGTTTTATTTGCTCCTTTTATTTTAAGTAAAGAAAGTAACATCATAAACATGCCTTTTGGTAAACTAGCCAAAGCACCTAATGTTTTTAAATTATAAAATGATCTAGGTACAGAAAAAATAAATGACAAAATACAAGCGATAGCAACAATAATCCAATACCTAGAATATAGAATTTGACCATCTAAAAAGTAGTTTGCTAAAACAAAACCAACACTAAAGAAAAGCACAGATCCTAATAATAATATTCTAGGTGGTTGTATAAATTGAATAGCTTTATCAAAATAATCTACATTTCCTTTTAAAATTAAATCTTTTAATGCATTTAAAAAATCTTTTCTAAAATAATGAAATTGTGCAGACAACCAACGACGACGTTGATTACCAAATACTTCTGATTTTTGAATTTTTTCATCAAAAACAAGTGCATCATCCAAATAAACAATTTTACGACCTTCTTTTAGCATTTTTAATTCAATCTCTTTATCAAAACCACCAATAGCCGTAACTGTTGACATCAATGATTTAAAATAATTATATCTAAACGCCATTCCAGATCCAATAATTGCTGATGAAAGCCCTAAAACTCTATGTCCTTTTCTAAAAATATTATTGTTTATTTCCTCGCTAATTGCATCTAAAATTGCCCAAGAATTATTTGTGTTTTTTGCTGTACGATGCCCTTGAACTGCAATAAAATCATGTTCGAATGCTGCATTTATTTTCTTTAAAAAATCTGGTGCCATTACATTATCAGCATCTAAAACTACTGCAATATCATACTCTCTATCTAAAGTTTCCATGGCTTTATTTAAAGCTTTAGATTTTGTACTCTTATCAAAACTTACTTCAATTAATTTTATTGGTAACAATTTTAAAGCCGCTAAAGTTTCTTCTTTAAAAGAATCAGCAATAATTACAACATCAAAAAGATTTGAATTATAGTCTTGTTCTAAAGCTAATTTTGCAACTTCAATAATTACTTGGTCTTCTTTATAACCTGGTACAAGAACAGCTATAGTTTTCATATTACCGTTATCAGAATATGTTTTCTGTTTGTAAAAAAGACTTGCTATTGAAAATACAAAAATATACAGCGTTGCCAAACCTAAAAGAATTAGCAAAATGATTTGTATGATATTAAATAGTAACATAATAAATAGTTGAAATTAATATGATTTAGGCTTAATATTTATAAAAACACTATTTAAAACTCCTTAGTTTATTTCTCACTTTTAATCCAAATTCTCTTAGAAAAGGAAGGTGTTTTCCACTTTTTAGATTGTACATAAATGATTCTGATTCAAAAATCATTTCAAAATTAGCTGTACATAAAACAGGTTTTTTTGATATTCTATTAATTTCAATTGCTTGATTTAATTCGCTTTCAATAAATAACACATAAGGTTTAGACATGTACGCTTTTGCCTTATGATCTCCATGATTATTCGCTTTTTGTCTTGCTGCCATATTTGGCAAATCTAGCATTACTAAATCATTATATTTAATATTATTAGCAGCTAACCAGGTTACTGTTTCTTTTCTATATTTTTCTAGTCGAGATGTAACAATTGTTCCTATTTTACTACCAGGAATAAACAATGGTGGTGCATTTAAAATAAAATCTATATACTTTTCGCCATCATCATTTTGTTCTGGTAATGGATCTGCACATAACACACCATCAATATCAAAACAAGCTTTTTCTAAGGTTGTATGGTTTAATATATTCCATTGAAAATATCTTGGCAAAGGAACCAATTCAAAGAAATAGTCTACCATTTTTTCTTTACCAGGAACTACATAAATAGCACAATATTTAAGATCAAATTTATCTTCTAAGTGTTTTAAACTTTCTTTAACCTCTATCATAGCAGAACCAGATGCAATACTATCTTCTACTACTAAAACTTTTTTATGAGCTCCATCTGAATCAAAAAACTGACTTCTTGCTCCTGCTTTATAAATATGACCATTTAAAAACGAATCAATATCAGTATAAGGTCTATTAAGATAGAGTGATAATAAATTTGCAGGTAGCATTCCACTTCTTGGTACACCAACAATTAAATCAAAATCTCGAGGAATAATACTTAATCTTTGAAGTATTGTATTGTTTAAATCTTTTATGTTTCTGTAATTCATAATATTAGGTTTAAGAGTTCATTTTAATAACTTCTTTATGCTATAATTTGTTTAATGCGTTTTGATTCATTTCATTTTCCTTTTCAAATACTTCCGTATTTAAAACTATTGCCATAGTAGCATAAATTAATAGAGCCGTTGGCATTTGTCCTAAAATAGCATTTCCATAAGATGCTACCATAACACCAGCCATTCCTGCTATTAGTGCAGATATTTTATATTTTAAAATAGGGTCTTTTATTTTGAACATCACTATTAAACTTGCTTTTATCATCACATAAAAAAGGATTCCTAAATGAAGCAATAAGCCAACTATACCTTGTTCTACCCAAATTAAAACATACCAACTATCTGTTGCCACGTTAGAAAGGAAAGCATTTGGCAAATATCTTTGAGCTTTTGTACCACCATGCCCTATACCACCTCCAAAAGGTCTTGATGCTAGATAGTTTTTAAGTATTTTTTGATTATCTAATCTTACTTGCAAAGAGGCATTATTAGGGTCAAATGCAGTTCGCATTCTTCGCACTTGGGCATTGCCCTGAGCAATAGTTGTGTATTTAAAAAATACAAAAATTATAGCTAAAAAGGCAATTCCCGTAATAATCACTTTTATATTTTTGCTTAATATAAAATAAGTCATAAAACCTACTATAGGAACACTTAAAGCCCCACGAGTACCAGAAATAACCAAACCATAGATTCCTAAAACACCAACAAAAATGAAAAATAGCTTAGATAATATTTTTTTTTGAGACATAGAATAAATCAGAAATACAACACCTGTATAGCCTTGATTTGCTCCAAATTGTCCTGCATCACTATAAAAAGAAAACACTCTTAGTTTTCCAAAGAGAATATGTGTTTTGTAACTGCCTTCGTTCAACCATTCTTGTTCTGCAGCGTCTACTCCAAAAACCATCTGTAATATCCCCTTTAATGTGGCGAGTATAGAAAAAACACCCCAAACATATAAAAGCCATTCTAATTTTTTATTTGTATTTATAAATAGCAATGTCAATGGAACAAAGAGTAATGGGTAGAAAGCAATACCACGCCCTGAAATCCATGCTTGTATACTGCGTGCTTCTGGGTTAATGATTTCAAAAAGGGAATATCCAAACCATATAATGCACAAGAATGTAATACTTTTATTTGCTGGAGACCAATCTATTTTCTCTCTAAACTTATTCATAAATAAAGCTAAATAAGTTAAAAGAAGTATAGCATCTATTCCAAAACCTAAAGGAAGGCCTTTTATATAACGTCCTAAACCAATTAATAAAAAGTTTAATCCAACAGCGGTATAAAAACCTAGAATTGGGTAGCAGAATAAATAATATATAAATACAGATCCGAACATTAGAGCCAGTACTAAAACAATACCAATTACTCCAAATTTAACAACAACTACCGCTAAAATAGAAAGCAGCGCAAAAAGCAACAATAAATACCCAGGTTTTGATATATTCATTGAGCCTGAATAATTTTCAAAGGAATTTATGTTATTATGTTCGCTCATTACTTGTTTTTATTTTCAATTTTAACAAGGCGTTCGTAATGATTATGTGTAGCTTTATTAAAAAGTGAAACATAAAATAGCATACCTTTTCTAAAAATTTCTTTAAATGATAATGATAACTCTTTATCTAAAAAGTACATTCCCATCCAAATACCAAGAATGGTGAAAAAGATAGAAGCAATTGCCACAACAATTAATGATTTAAATATAAAAATTGCTACTAAATCTCCAATTACATTTGCTATTAGCATAACAAAAACCTTAATAGCATTAATTTTAGGTTTATTAACACTATCTAAACCAACGCCCGTCATTCTATCAATGGGTAATAATAATCCATAAATAGAAAAAACTCTAACAATATCAACAACATTAAAACCTGTTACTGGATCTGTTGTTAAATATTGATGTCCACTTATTACAATAACAAAGAATTCAGCAAACACAAATGTAACTAAACTAATTCCTACAAAAAGATATGTTAACGCTCCCGAATATGTGTAAAACAAACTTTTTACTTCATCTATTTTATTGTGTAAACTAGCTTTAGACATCTTAGGAAAAGCAGTTGCAACAAAACTTCGCAAAGGTATTTGTTGTAATTCTGTAAGCTTTAAAGGAATACTGTAGAGAGCAACTGCAGCACTACCTAAAGGACTTAAGCTTATAATTAACGTATCTACACTACGTAATAAATTAGTACCAATTAGCGTAAATGTTGTGTATTTACCAAAATGTAATAAAACTTTATTAGTTTCTACACTAGCTTTTTTTATAAGAAGTATGCCGTCCCAGCCTAGAACAAAACTTAATATTGATGTAGCTGCATTTACTATAATTAAACCTATAACTAATTGATTCAGTGTTAATTTTAAAATTAAAAAATGTATTAAAATTATTATAAAAAAAACTCCACTATTAATAGATTTAAGTGCTAAAATTTGCATATACTTTCTATCTGCTTGTAATACAACCAAAGCAATATTCCAAGGAAGGTTTAAAAATGCCAGTAAAGGATACCAAGTAAAAAACATGTTATATCCAGAATTCTGAATGGCTTCAGGAAAAAATAATTTACAAAAAATTAGTACTAATGCCACTAAAACGGTTGCACATAAGCTAATTAAAGCATTAGAACCTATAAGTTTCACTCTAGAGTTATCATCAGCTCCAGAAAGATATCTTATCAAACCAGTATTCGTAATCCCAAATCTAAACATTTCGACTAATGATCCTGCAGCAATAAACAAAACCCATTCACCAAAAACTTCTAACGATAAACTTCTTGCAAGTAAAGCAAAACCACTAATACCTAAAATAGCAATTACAACATTTCCTGATAAAGACAGGAAATTATCCTCACTCACTATTTTTTTTAGTTTTTTCATTTGTACTAAATTAAATTTGGGAATTAGAAAAAAATTGAAATTTAAAAATCGTTTTTAATCTGGCTCTAAATTTACTTCGTTCTTTAGGTAATTCTCCTAAAACCGATTCCATTTCATCTATATGAACTCCATTTAAAATAAAATTAATTTTTGATGCAGATGTAGTTAATAAGTTACTCATAGCAGACTTATCTGCATCTGACCATACACGATTAGAACGACAAACTAAAATACCCAAATCTGCATTATCTATCAAAGACAAAGGATAATTATTATATATTAAAGCTGGCAACTCAATAATTACAAAATCAGGATTATAATTAAGAGAAATATTGTTTTGTTCTAGCATTTCTGAATAATCCTTTGCATCAATAAATTGATTATTTATAGTATAAGAAAAATATTCAGAATTATCAAGATAACTAGAAACTTCGGATAAAAAAGGGTTAGTACGGTCTATTCGTGAATCTGGATAACCTAAAATTTTATTAAGAAACGGGTATTTTATTTGCTGATTAATAGGCTCTGGTTCACTATCATAATTTAACAATACTACTTTTTTACCTTCTGCCTTCAATGTTCTAGCAATATTGCCAGCTACAACTGTTTTACCTTCTTTTTTACGAGTACTAAAAACTATAATTGTTTTTACTGCCTTTTTAGAAGCATTTTTATCCAAATATTGTACTATATTTTGAGTAATTATTCCTATCACCCTTTTTTGTATAAATGCTATATCAACACCTAATGTGTCTACAACCATTTTAGGTAGCATTCCTAATGATTTTAAACCTAATTTTTTACTTGCTCTACTAGTGTTTCTTAGAGTATTATCAAAATACTCCATTAATAAAATAATTCCTAAAGTTAAAATACCACCTAAAAAAGCTGCTGCAATAATAAATAATCCTCTTTTAGTTGGATTGGCCGATAATGGGTAATATGGTGGGTCAATAGATTTTATATTAGAAGACATTTCGTTGTCTTGTAATTTTAATTTTGCTAAATTTAATCCATGAAGTAATTCTAAATAGCCTTGTTCTGAAACCGAAATTTCTCGTTCCAATCTTTTAATTGTAGCACCTGCTGGAGCATAAGTTGCGTATTGCTCCAGAAATTTTCTATTTTGCTGATCCATAACACCTATCTTAGCCTTAAGATTATCTGCCTCAACAACACTATTCATCCAATCTGGAAGCACTTTAGATAATTGAACACCTTCAACAGAATTTTGATAACTATATATATTATCAACACTTTCTCTAAGTTCATTATTTATAACTTCTTTTTGTTTTTCTAAGTCATTTATTTTAGATAAAAGTAATTCGTTTGCTTTAGATTCTAAACTCCCTTCATGAAATGCTATTTGGTAATTAATATCTCCTAATAACTTCTTGTTTTCAAGAATTTTATAAGTTTCTTTTTGAATTTTATCTTGTACTTTTAGCTTTTCTTCAAGTCTTTTGGTTGATGCTATGGTTCCAGCCAATTGCGCCTTTTTATTATTATAATCAACCTCCATATCTTCTTTAACTACAGCAACAGCCTTACTCTGTTCGTAATAGTTTATAATATTATGAGTTTTATTGAACTCTAAAAGTTTCTCTTCGGCCTTTTTTAAACTTTTATTAGCTAGGCTTAATTGTTCTTCAAAATATTTAACAACAGCATCTGATCTGTTTTCTTTTATCTTTTTATAATTTTTTATACATACTGCATTGTATATTTCAAGTGTTTGTTGACAAATGCCAGGATCATCAACAGTATAACTTATTTTAACTAAATCACTACTATTAATTCTAGACGCTTTTATAGTTGATAAAGCTTTAAGCGAATAGTGCAAATCTTCTTCATAATTTAGCAATTCATAAATATAATTACCACTACTACTCTTCATCAAGGTTAACAAATTTTCAACCGTTTTTTCATAATTATATCTATTTATTTCAGGCGGAAGAAAATTATAGACAGCAAGTGAATCTATTTGTAAACCTGCTTTATTCTCTCCCTTTTCAATGTAGTTATAGATATCTTTAGGAACTTTTAAACTTAGTTCATCAAAAATCTTTTTTGAAATATATTTTGGATTAGCTTCAGGTAACATAAGGTGTGTAGCTAATAATCGTACAGCTACTTCTTCTTGGGTTTCTCTTGAATTAATAATATTAATTAAATTATCAAAAGCTATATTGGTAGCAAAATAATTGAATGTTTTATCCATTTCAATAGAAGAACCTGTAGCAAGACCTGTATACAATACCGTTTGAGAAGTATATTCAAGGTTTGGTTTAAGAGTAAGAATCAAAACCAATAAAGCAAGCAAAAATGGCACAAAAATTAAAACACCCAAATGCCTTAATATCAATCGTATAAAATCAACTATTTTCATATTTTTATTTTAAGCTTATTGGTAAAATGTAAACCCAGCCATATCTTCTAAAAGTTTCTTTGCAGTTATAAATTCAGATTTAGCAAATTCATAATCTACCTCTACATTAGAAGTAATACTTGTGATTCTTACATATTCAGAAACCGGAACTACACCATTACGAAATTCCTTTTCAACCATTTGCATATTCACTTTTCCATCTCCAAAAGCTTTAGATTTAATTTTAAGTATTTTTTGTTTTAAAATTAAATTTTGGTACATTTTAATTACTGTTTGACGAATTTCATCTTCTATAGATTGAGCCATACTCTTGGCTTCATCAATTTCTAATTTAGCCAATTTAACTTGGTTTTTTCTATTTAATAAATCAAACACAGGAAACTTAATATAAGCTCCAACAAAGTAAGTGGCTTGTTGAGTTGTCACTAAAGATGAAGAACTAATTGCACCATCACTATCTGTAGAAAAACTGTTAAGATTTCCAAACTTTGTTTCTGCTTGAAACCCAAAATTTCTTGTCCAATATATTTTTTCAGTTTTAAGTGTAGATTCCTTAACACCAATATGATGCTTTCTAAAATTTAAACCAGCACTACGCTTCAAAACAGAATCTAAAACTACATTAAGCGGAGGTAGACCAAATTCACTTCCTTCTAATGAATTATCGTCAATTTGAGATGTTTGAGCTTGAATTGTATTTAAAGAAATAGCAATTAAACAACATATTGATAGTAGATGAAAAAATTTATTCATTTTTATTAGGCTATAAATTTAAGATTTAAACGGTATCAGATTGAAATAAAGCTGGTACTGTTCTTAAAATAAGTTTAATATCATACCAAAAAGAATAATTATCGCCAATAAACTGATCTGCGTATTCATTATCTAATCGCATACGTTCTTCTTCAGACATCTTTCCTCCTTTACCTCTAAGTTCTACTTGCCATAAACCGGTAATTCCTGGAGGCGCTAAAAATCTTTTTGATAAATCATCTCCAGTTAACATTTCTGCTTCATAAACTGGCAAAGGTCTATTACCAACAATAGACATATCTCCTTTTAAAACATTTATTAATTGTGGCAATTCATCTATACTGGTATTTCTTATAAACTTACCAACCCTAGTAATCCTAGGATCGTCAACAATTTTTACAAACGTAGAATTGTTTTTAGCCGATTCTCGTTTTTGAACATTAAACCAATAATCACAAATTTGATGTGTGTCTATGTACATAAGAGGAGAGCATGTTTCGCCATCTGGTAAAGCACTACATCTTGGACAAGGAATTTCTAGAGTGCTATCTTCTGATTTTATTTCTTCCTTTTTATACTGATTTTTTTCTGCAGCTAATTTTTTTAGTAACTCATCAGATCCAGTTCGCATAGATCTTAGCTTATAAAAATCGAATGTTTTTCTACCAACTCTTTTAGAAATGTAATATACCTTACCTTTAGATTCTAATCTTATAGCTAAAAGAATAAGCAATAAAAATGGTGAAGCTAAAAGCAACACAGAAGAAGCTACAAAAATATCAAAAAGACGTTTAGAAATTGGCATTTTATAACCTTCTTCTTTAATTTTTGGTACTTCCTTTTTACTAATAGGTTTTTTATGAGTACATAGAAACTCTACCCTCTTTAAAATATCTTCTGGATTTGTAACTGTAGATACATAAAAATCATCTATTTGTTTTTTAAATGCTCTTTTGTAAACATCTACATTAAACTCTTTAGCTATTAATACAAACGGAATGGAGTTATATTCGCTCTGAGCTCTAATCCAGTCATATAGAAATACCCCAGTGTTTCCAGGTAAATAATAATCGCAAATTATAGCATCAATTTTTTGATTAGATTGCAGATATTTAGTAGCCTTAATACTGTTTTCTAAATTTGTTATTGTACAATTTTTATTATCTAGATTAAAGTAATCTCTTAAATTACCAATATATAAAATGTTAATATTTGAACTCATTGGGACACTTTTTAATTTGCAATTTTGTATTTATAGTTAGAATTTACCAACTCTTTAGCTTATAATTTATAAAGAAGTTTAAAAAAACATATTTCAGTTCAAAAATATATTTACTTAACAAGAACATCTTGTTATTCTACCTCAAAAATTATTTTCATTACCATTCTATTGCATAATGAATTGGATATAGATTCTTCTTAACCAATTCTTCAAGCTCTTCTGGATTAAATGGTTTGGTAAGATAATCTTGCGCACCTAGCCTATAACATTTTATACGTTCTTTACTTTCTGCCCTTCCAGACAACATAACTACTGGTGTGTGTTTTGTAAAACCTCGCGTACGAACCTTGGTCAAAAACTCATAACCATCCATTTCAGACATTTGAATATCAGAGATAATAAGATCTGGAAGATTATCTTCTAACCATTCTAGAGCTTCTAGAGCACTATAAATTGTAACAACCTCATAGTCTTTAGAAAGAAAATTCTGTAATAACATACATATACTTATCTCGTCATCTACAACTAGTATCTTTTTCTTCATAATTTTATTTATCAATTAGGTTAAAATCAATTTTTAATTCACTAATAACTTCATTTATCATCAAATCAAGATTTTCAATTTTTGAATCTAACTCTAAAGATGTGGTTTCTTTCGAAATCAAATCTTCAGCCAAAAGAAATTCTTTCTCTAATTTAGATGTTCCAAAATAAGTTAAAAGAGGTTTTATTTTATGAGCCAAACTTTTAATTTTCAAAAAGTCGTTTTCAGAATAGGCTATTTTAATATCTTTTATTGATTGTGAAATTTGTCCTATAAAAACTTCAACCATGTTCAAAACCTGTTCTTGATTGCCTCGACACATTTGGTCGACTAACTGAAGGTCGTATAATTTAATCTTTGAAAGATTAGAGTTTGGGGGTAAATTCATAATAGTATTTATTTGGCACTACATTTTATAAATGTACAATTTAAAATTCAAAATTAAAACAGATTTAAATATTAATGTACTAAAATATGCAAAATACTATTTTTTTAAAAAAACAAAAAGAAAAAAATTCTCTAATTCACTCATCACTAACTATTTATTATCTATATAAATACATTAATGATTCATTTTTATACTAATTTCCATTTTAAAACAGAAGACATACACATAGTTTACTGATTATCAATATATTTAAACTATTAACATCAATAACAAAATTATATTAACACTTTATAACTAAAATCTCTTTTTTACTAACAAAACAATAAACTTATTCCGATATTTATACTGAACACCTAAAAGCTGATCTGTAAAAATATCGGAATGATTATAAATACACACTTTGTGTATACACTAAAATATATTTTTAATCATTTTTTTCTAGTAGATTAAAATTATTTAGTTGTAGAATTAGATAATTGTCTTAAAAAAATCAATCGTCTTTATTAAACCATCATCTAACTGCACTTTTGGCGACCAATCTAATTCTTTTTTAGCAAGAGAAATATCTGGTTGTCTTTGCATAGGATCATCCGAAGGTAAAGGTTTATAAATAATTTTAGATGTAGAGCCTGTTAATTTTATTACTTTTTGAGCTAACTCAAGAATTGTAAATTCATTAGGGTTACCAACATTTACAGGACCTGTAAAACCGTCTCTAGAGTTCATTAACCTAATCATACCTTCCACTAAATCATCTACATACTGAAAGCTACGTGTTTGATTTCCTTCCCCATAAACAGTAATATCCTGATTTTGTAATGCTTGAACAATAAAATTTGAAACTACACGACCATCATGAGGATGCATATTAGGGCCATAAGTATTAAAAATTCTAATAATTTTAATATCAACATTGTTTTGCTGATGATAATTTACAAACAAAGTTTCTGCAGATCTTTTTCCTTCATCATAACAAGCACGTTCTCCAATAGGATTTACATGTCCCCAATAAGATTCTGTTTGTGGATGTACTAATGGATCTCCATAAACTTCACTTGTAGAAGCTTGTAATATTTTTGCATTTACTCGTTTTGCCAATCCTAACATATTAATAGCCCCCATAACAGATGTTTTCATTGTTTTTATTGGGTTGTATTGATAATGTACTGGAGAAGCCGGACACGCTAAATTGTAAATTTGATCTACTTCAATATAAAAAGGCTCGGTAACATCATGACGAATTAATTCAAAATAAGGGTTCTTTAAAAGATGAATAATATTTTGTTTTTGGCCTGTAAAGTAATTGTCTAAACAATATACTTCATTACCTTCATTTAACAAACGCTCACACAAGTGCGAACCAACAAAACCAGCTCCGCCAGTTACAAGAATTTTTTTCTAATCATAATATTTTTAATTTACGGTAAGGGATTTGTTACTTTCTGCAGTATCTACACCAATACAGAAATACTCAAAACCATTTCTTTTAATTTGATCTCTATCATAAATGTTTCTACCATCAAAAATAACTTTATTGTTTAATAATTTTTTAATGATTTTAAAACTTGGAAATTTAAATTCTGGCCATTCTGTTAATATTGCCATACAATCTGCATCGATTAGAGCCTCATATTGTTCTTCACAATAAGTAATTGTATCTCCAAAATGATGTTTTGCTTCTTCTATAGCAACTGGATCGTAAGCTTTAACGTTTGCTCCTGCTTTTAAAAGACTATCTATAATGTATAATGACGGTGCTTCACGCATGTCATCTGTTTGAGGTTTAAAAGAAAGCCCCCAAACACCTATCGTTTTACCTTTTAAATCTCCTTTAAAGTAAGCATTTATTTTATTAAACAAAACTAGCTTTTGATACTTATTAACAGCCTCTACTGCTTTAAGCACCTGTAATTCGTAATTATTTTCGCTAGCTGTTCTAATTAAGGCTTGCACATCTTTTGGGAAACAAGAACCTCCATAACCAATTCCTGGATAAATAAATTTAGGTCCAATTCTAGAATCGGATCCAATACCTTTTCTTACTTTATTAATATCTGCACCAACAATTTCACATAAATTAGCAATATCGTTTATAAAACTAATTTTTGTTGCAAGCATTGAGTTTGCAGCATATTTTGTCATTTCTGCAGAAACTATATCCATAAAAATAACTGGATGACCATTTAGCGTAAATGGATTATATAAACTTTTCATTAAGTCTTCTGCTCTCTGACTATCTAAACCAACTACAATTCTATCTGGTTTTAAAAAATCATCAATAGCAGCTCCTTCTTTTAAAAATTCTGGATTAGAAGCAACATCAAATTCTATATCAACATTTCTTTTATCTAACTCTTCTTGTAGTGCTTTTTTTACCTTTTTTGATGTTCCAACAGGTACAGTACTTTTTGTTACCACAAGCATATAATCATTCATATGTTTACCACAATCTCTAGCAACTGCAAGCACATATTTAAGATCGGCACTACCATCTTCATCTGGTGGTGTTCCAACAGAAATAAATAAAACTTCAGATTCTTCTAAAGCTTCTTTTATACTTGTTGTAAAACTAAGCCTTCCTTTCTTCATGTTTCTGGTAATCATTTCTTCTAAACCAGGCTCATAAATAGGTATAATTCCTTCTTTAAGGTTTTCAATCTTCTTTTGGTCAATATCAACACAAGTAACGTCAATACCTACTTCAGAGAAACAAGCGCCGGTAACAAGACCAACATAACCGCTTCCCACAATTGTAACTTTCATAATTTTAATTTTGGGGTTTTTTAAGATCTTTTAAATATACATATTTATCTTAAAATAAGTTTATGAAAAATAAAAAATATGAGCCTTTATCTGTTTTATTTAAACTTCACTATTTACTATTTTATAAAACACTAATTATTAGTAAATTAATTTTCTTTCCATTTTTTTAAAATAAACAATAGCAATAATTATAAATTTCAGTCACTTAAAAAAATCAAAATACTATAATTCAGTTGATTAAATCTTAAAAAATAATTTACTAACAATTAATTTCAGAAAATATTAGTTTCATTTAAGTCGACCTTTTTGATTATTAAATTTATATTTTAGTAATTTTGAAAATCTACGTGATTATAGTTAAAAACTACATTAAGAATAATACAGCAAAAAATGAATACAAAAGAAAACACAAATACAACTTCTTTTAGTTTAAAAGGTAAAAAAATACTTGTTGTTGATGATAATATTATGAATAGAATGGTAGCAAATGTTATTTTACAAGAATTTGAGGTAACAGTTTTAGAAGCTGCTGATGGTGACGAAGCTGTAAATTACCTAAAAGACAACAGTTGTGATTTAGTTTTAATGGATCTTCAAATGCCTGTATTAGACGGTTTCAAAGCATCAGAAATAATTAGACAAGAGCTAAAGTTAGAAACACCTATTATAGCTTTAACAGCAAGTGATATTCAAGAAGAAAAGGAAAAGTGTTTTGAAGTTGGAATGAATGATTATCTCTTTAAACCCTTTAATAAAAATCAGTTTATTAAAATTATTATTAAATGGATAAATAATTAATTTTTTGCGAATATAAAATTAACCTACTTAATTATTTATTAGACCATTAAAAAAAATAATAAAGAAAAAATTGATAGTTTTTATAATTAAAAAAGGACTGAAAAATCAGTCCTTCTTATATCAATTTATAAATCCCCCAACTTATAATTGCTTATTTGTAATTATAAAATTACATATTTCAAAGAAACAACAACTTTGTTAAAACATTGCACAAATGTCGTTCAATGGTAAATAAGTAACGACGAATGAACAGAAAATAACGATAAAAGAAATCGAGTAATTTATAAAAGGTTTAATTTTTTCATTAATTCACTCTTATTAGACCTACTCACTGGCACAACAACCTGTCTTATTAAAACCGTATTATCTTCAATATCTATTATTTCAGAAAAATTAATAATAAAAGATCTATGTACTTTAAAAAACATATTTGATGGAAGTTTGTCTTCTATCTTTTTTAATGTAGAATGCACCAAGTAATTTTTATCATTCGTTTTAATATTTATATAATCTCCTTTTGCTTCAATTAAATAAATACTTGCTATATCTACTTTTACTAACCTTTTATCAACATTAACATAAATAAATTCTGATAATTTTTCATCAGTTAACAAAGGTTTGTCCACTATAGAAATAGCGACTAACTTTTCTAAGGATTTTTCAAATCTTTCCTTAGATATTGGTTTTACTAAATAATCTACCACACTTTTATACTCAAAAGCTTCTAAAGCAAGGTTTTTATCCGAAGTAGTTAAAACAATTTTTGGCGGATTTTTTAAAGTCTCAATAAAATCGAATCCAGAAAAAGTAGGCATATGAATATCTAAATAGACTAAATCTACCTTATTATTATTTAAATATTTTATAGCATCAATTGCAGAAGAAAATTCTTCAAGAACATTAATTGATTGTGATTTAAGACAATGTTGTTTTATAATTAGTCTAGCTGTAGCGTCATCATCAATAATTATACAAACCATATTATAACATCTATGTAGTTATTTATAGATGTAAATATAAGCCAATTTTGTTTAAAATTTCTAAAAAACTAGAATGTAGTGTGGTTTTACCTTCTTTTAATTCATTTTCAAAATCTGTTGCCATATCAAAACCTTCTTTTAACCCTAACAAACTAATTTTATGTTTTAATTTATGTACGTTATTTGAAGCTTCTTCATACTTTTTTTGTGAAAAATTTTTTATAAACAACTTAACCTCTTCTGGAAATTCTTTTTTTATTATTTCTAAAAGACTCTCTTGAAAAGCGGCATCATCACCTACAATTTCTTTTATAAATACTAAATTAGGTTGCTCCATTTTGTCTTTTATTTACTAAGATATATGTAATTCTCATTAAATTCTTGATATATACAAAAATGAAATAAAAAAAACGCACATTTTAATTTATTTGATAAATCGTTAACAAAACTCTTTAAAGAGTGAAAATCAACAGTTAAGACGTCTTTTAAAATTAAATAGATATTTGTCTATCAATCTGTTGATCTAATGAAATAAAGGTTTCTGTTCTAGAAACACCTTTTATATTTTGAATATCTTTATTTAAAAGATGCATTAAATCTTCATTATTTTTACACAAAACCTTTATAAAGATAGCATAATTTCCTGTTGTATAATGGCTTTCTATAATTTCTGGAATCTCTTTTAACCTTTTTATTGCTGATGAGTATAAACTAGAAGAATCTAAAAAAACACCTATAAAAGCAGTGGTAGAATATCCTAAAATTTTTGGATTTATAACCATTTTATAACCATCTATTAATTTAGATTTTTCTAACTTTCTTAAACGTTGATGAATAGCAGCACCAGAAACACCTACTTCTCTTGCTATACTAAGAATAGGAGTTCTTGCATCATTTACTAAACTTTTAATAATTATTTTATCAATTCCGTCAATTTTCATAGAGATACTTTTAGATAAAGATAAAAAAAATAGAGAACACACAAATGTATTCTCTATTTTAAATATTTGATTCTAAAATATTTTAAGATTCCATTACAAAATCTTCCATAAATTTAGTAGTATAATTACCAGCTACATAATCTGGATGATCCATTAATTGTCTATGAAAAGGTATTGTTGTTTTAATGCCTTCGATTACAAATTCATCTAATGCTCTTTTCATTTTATTAATTGCTTCTTCTCTAGTTTGAGCAGTAACAATTAATTTAGCAATCATAGAGTCGTAATTGGGTGGTATCGTATAACCTGCATACACATGTGTGTCCATTCTTACTCCGTGACCTCCTGGCGTATGTAATGTTACTATTTTTCCAGGAGATGGTCTAAAATTATTATACGGGTCTTCCGCATTAATTCTACATTCAATAGCATGCAATTGTGGATAATAATTTCTACCAGAAATTGGCACACCAGCAGCAACTAAAATTTGTTCGCGAATTAAATCGTAATTTACAACTTCTTCTGTTATTGGGTGTTCTACTTGAATACGAGTATTCATCTCCATAAAATAGAAATTTCTATGTTTATCAACTAAAAACTCTACTGTACCTGCACCTTCATAACCTATATATTCAGCAGCTTTAACAGCTGCATCTCCCATTTTTTCTCTTAATTCATCTGTCATAAAAGGAGAAGGCGTTTCTTCTGTTAACTTTTGATGACGTCTTTGAACAGAACAATCTCTTTCTGATAAATGACACGCTTTACCATAAGAATCTCCAACAATCTGAATTTCAATATGTCTTGGCTCTTCAATAAGCTTCTCCATGTACATATCATCATTACCAAAAGCAGCTTTACTTTCTTGCCTTGCAGATTCCCAAGCATCTTTTAAATCTTCAGATTTCCAAACAGCACGCATTCCTTTACCTCCTCCACCAGCAGAAGCTTTTAACATTACCGGATAACCTGTTTCTATTGCAATTTTTTCACAATCTTCAAAGTCTTTAATTACACCTTCACTTCCTGGCACACAAGGTACACCAGCAGCTATCATGGTAGATTTTGCATTTGCTTTATCTCCCATTTGATCTATCATTTTACCAGTAGCACCAATAAATTTAATATTATGCTCTTCACATAAATTCGAAAATTTAGCGTTTTCTGATAAAAAACCATATCCAGGATGAATTGCATCTGCATTTGTAATTTCTGCAGCTGCAATAATATTAGACATTTTTAAATAAGACTCTGAGCTAGAAGGTGGGCCAATACAAACAGCTTCATCCGCAAATCTAACGTGCAAACTTTCTGCATCTGCTGTAGAATATACAGCAACAGTTTTTATACCCATTTCTTTACAGGTTCTAATAACACGTAATGCTATTTCTCCCCTATTGGCAATTAATATTTTTTTAAACATCTTGTTTCAATTTTAGTTATTATAAGTTAAACTTAAGAAGTTCAATATTTAACATCAAACAAAAAGTTAGAATAAATTTCTAACTTTAAATATTAAGCTTCTCACTAACTAAGATGGATCTACTAAAAATAATGGTTGATCATATTCAACCGGAGAAGAATCATCTACTAAAATTTTAACGATTTTACCTGATACTTCAGATTCAATTTCGTTAAATAATTTCATTGCCTCAATAACACAAACAGTATCACCAACACTTACTTCTGTACCAACTTCTACAAAGTTTGGTTTATCTGGAGCTGGTTTTCTGTAAAAAGTACCAATTATTGGCGATTTTACAACAAGGTATTTAGATTCATCATCTGCTTTAACAGCTGTAACTATTTCTGCAACAGAATTACCAGCTACTGGAGCGGCGGCGGCAACGGGAGGTACATTTGCATATGGAGCAGCTTGTACTATTGTCGTTTCTGTTTTTTCTGTACCCGTTTTAATAGTAATCTTTATATCTTCCATTTCTAACTTTACCTCGCTAGCGCCAGATTTAGCTACAAATTTTATAAGATTTTGAATTTCTTTAATATCCATGATTCTTATTGTTTAGTTATTTTTTATTTATGAATTATAAGCCCATTTTAAATAGATAGCTCCCCAAGTGAAGCCGCCACCAAATGCTGCAAAAATTAAATTGTCTCCTTTTTTTAATTGATTTTCATAATCTGCTAATAAAAGAGGTAAAGTTGCTGATGTTGTATTACCATATCTATGAATATTCATCATTACTTTCTCTGATGCAACACCAACTCTATTTGCAGTGGCTTCAATTATTCTTTTATTTGCTTGATGCGCCACTAACCATTGAATATCTGGTTCTGTTAAATTATTTCTAGTTAACATTTTCTCTGCAACATCTGCCATATTAGAAACTGCATATTTAAATACAGTTTTACCTTCTTGATAAACAAAATGCTTATTATCATTTACCGTTTGCGCTGTAGTAGGCATAATAGATCCACCAGCTTCTATTCTTAGAAAATCTCTACCAATTCCGTCACTTCTTAAATACTCATCTTGCAAGCCTAAACCTTCATTATTAGGTTCAAATAATGCTGCTCCTGCTCCATCACCAAATATTATACAAGTTGCTCTGTCATTATAATCTATAATCGACGACATTTTATCTGCACCTATTAATAACACTTTTTTATATCGACCAGACTCTATATAACTAGCAGCAGTAGACATACCGTATAAAAAACTAGAACAAGCAGCTTGTAAATCGTAAGCAAATGCATTTACTGCACCAACTTCTGAAGCTACATAAGCAGCTGTTGATGCTACTGGTAAATCTGGCGTTGCTGTACCAACAATAACCAAATCTATTTCTTCTGGATTTACTTTAGATTTTTTTAATAAATCCTCAACAGCTTTTATTGCCATATAAGACGTACCTAATCCTTCGCCTTTTAGAATTCTTCTTTCTTTAATTCCAGTTCTTGAAGTAATCCATTCATCATTAGTATCTACATACTCCTCTAACTCTTTATTTGTTAGAATATAATCAGGAACGTATTTTCCTACAGCTGTAATTGCAGCAGTGATTTTAGTCATAAGTAAGGTTTAGTTTCTAAAATTTAGAATAGTCAAAAGTAGTGAAAAATATTTCACCTTTTTGGTTAAAAATTATCCAAAGAGATAGTTTTTATGTGAAAAACGTAAAAAAACCCTCAAATTTGAGGGTTTTCGTGTGTTTTTAAAAGGATGTTTTTAAGCTTCTGCTGCTGCAGATTCTAAAACAACTTGACCTCTGTAATATAATTTACCTTCGTGCCAATGAGCTCTATGATATAAATGAGCTTCTCCTGTTGTTGGATCTGTTGCAATTTGTTGATCAGCTGCTTTATAATGTGTTCTCCTTTTATCTCTTCTAGTTTTAGATATTTTTCTCTTAGGATGTGCCATTTTATGTCTTTTTTTCTGTTATTAAATTCTTTAATTTATCCCACCTTGGGTCTGTATTATCTACAGTTTTTACTTCTTTTATTTGTAATTCTTTTAATTTGTTTAATGCTTCAGATTCCATTGTGCCATCTAATACTTTTGGATGAACTCTTTTATTTGGAACCGCTAAAACAATCATCTCATATATATATTGAGACACATCAATTTCATAAGCCTCATGAGGTAATATTAAAATTTCCTCATTATCATCATTATATTCTGGTCCAAAATTTACTACTATTGGCAATTTTGTATTTATTTCTTGATGATATAACTCATTTGATACATCACAAGGAACTTCTACAGTACCTTCGGCAGTAAAATTTAGCTCAAATAATGTGCTTTTTTTTACGAATGTTAATAAAACTTTTACTGATGAACTACTAAACTCATCAAAATTAAAAGCTTCAAAGAACTTACTATCAATTATATACTCGAAGAGATGTTTTCCTTCTTTTAACCCTACAAATGGTATCGTGAAATCTTTCAAACCTTTCATTATCAAACATCAATTGAGCGGGCAAAGATACAAAAAAATGTATTTCTGCAATATTTTATATCAAAAAAAGAAAAATCTTTATTTTTATTTTACAATTAGCGGATTATGAGTAAGTTCTAAATACTCTTTTCTTGTTTTAAAAACCTCAATTCCAGTAAATAATGCCTCTACAAAAGAAGATGGATTTGCCATATTTTTTCCGGCAATATCATAACCCGTTCCGTGGTCTGGTGAGGTTCTAACTGCATTTAAGCCTGCTGTAAAATTAACTCCTTTACCAAAAGACAACGCTTTAAAAGGTGCTAAACCTTGATCGTGATAAGTTGCCAAAACACCATCAAATTGTTTGTAAGTTTCAGAACCAAAAAAGCCATCTGCAGCATAAGGCCCAAAAACTAATTTGCCAGTTTCTCTAATTTTTTCGATTGTTGGCTTTATAATTTCGTCATCTTCTGTACCAATTACGCCTTTATCTCCACAATGCGGATTCAAAGATAAAACTGCAATTTTTGGCTTATCAATTCCAAAATCTTGCATTAAAGACATATGCATTGTTTCTACTTTACTCTTAATCAATTCTGGAGTAAGAGATTCTGCTACCTTAGATATAGGAATATGGCCGGTTATCAAACCAATTCGCAATTCATTCGTCATTAAAATCATTAAACTTTTTCCTTCTAAATTAGCTTCTAGATATTCTGTATGACCAGGAAAATTAAATGTTTCTGATTGTATATTTTCTTTATTAATTGGCGCTGTTAAAAGCACATCAATCTTTTTATCTTTTAAATGCTCTACCGCAGCCGCTAAAGATTTTGCAGCATATTCGCCAGAAACCTTAGTTGCTGTACCAAATTCAATTGCAACTTCTTCTTTCCAAATATTTAGAACATTTATTTTAGAATGATTTATTTGGTTTATTGATGTAATTCCGTGAACAGGAGTTTCAATTCTTAAAGCTTTTTTGTGATATGAAATTACTTTTGTTGCTCCAAAAAGTACTGGAGTACAAAAATCTAACATTCTTTTGTCTTCAAATGTTTTTAAAATTACCTCAATGCCAATTCCATTTAAATCTCCAATTGAAATTCCAACGATTATTTTATCAGATTTATCCATATAACTCTTGTAATATTGCTATTTTTGATGTGTACAAAAGTAACGAAATTTTAGTGATATGTTTACAGGAATTATAGAAACACTTGGATTAGTAACAAACGTTGTAAAAGAACAAGAAAATGTTCATTTAACAATAGAAAGCAACATTACAAACGAACTTAAAGTAGATCAAAGTGTGGCTCATAATGGTGTTTGTTTAACGGTTGTTGCTATTAATAATAATGAATACACAGTAACAGCAATCAAAGAAACGCTTGATAAAACTAATCTTGGAAAATTAAAAAAAGCCGATATTATTAATCTCGAACGCGCCATGAAATTAGGTGATCGTTTAGACGGTCATATAGTACAAGGTCATGTTGATGAAACTGGAATTTGCAAAAACATAAAAGACGAAAACGGAAGTACAGTATATACTTTTCATTATAATTCTGATAAAAATAACATCACCATAGAAAAAGGTTCTATTACTATAAATGGTATAAGTTTAACAGTTGTCAACTCTAAAAAAGATGAATTTAGTGTTGCAATTATTCCGTATACAAAAGAAAATACTACTTTTAAAACATTACAAATTGATGATGTTGTAAACTTAGAATTTGATGTAATTGGTAAATATGTTGCTAGATTAACGAATTTATAATTTGTGATATAAGAATGAAAGACGAATTAATTTGTAACTTTTTAGTTCTAATTTAAGAGATTGCTTCGTAAACTCGCAATGACAGAAATACTAAATCTTCTCTTCTTTTTTATGTAAAAAACGAGTAAGCTTCATAGAAAGATCTAACAGAATAATTTTTGCATTCCCATTTCTTTCAACATGATACATAGCATCATTTAGTTCTTTTTCTATATCTAGAATATTTCCAGAATGTACAAAAGGCGCAAATTTAGATAAATTAAAACCAGATTTTGTTTCCATAAAAACTAATTGATCAGACTTATAATTTAGTAAAAGTGCTTGTCTAAAAAACTGCAAACAATATTCTAAAAATCGTTTTTGAGTTTCTCTTCCAGATTTTGCTATCGTATCAGACCAAGCAATTAATTGCTGTACAACTGCTGCGTTTCCTTTTGCTTTAAAAGCAGTTCTAATCCAAGTTATAAACCATTCTTCAAAAACTAAATCAGCAGCATCTTTATCCATTAAATGCAAGGCTTTATTTAAATTTCCTTCTGCTTGATGTGCAATATTTGCAGCTTCTTTATCTTCAACTTGATGATTTACAATCAATGCATTCTCGATATCTTGCTCACTTAAAGCAGAAAAGTGCAAGGCTTGGCAACGAGACCTTATAGTGTTTATAATCTGCTCTTCGTTTTCTGTTATCAGTAAAAAAACAGTTTTATTTGGCGGTTCTTCTATTAATTTTAATAATTTATTAGCAGCAGCAATATTCATCTTTTCTGCCATCCAAATAATCATTACTTTAAAACCACCTTCGTAACTTTTTAATTGTAATTTTTTTACAACAGCTTCTGCTTCATCAACTCCAATTAACCCTTGTTTGTTTTCTACACCAATATGTTGCAACCAATTAAACAAACTTCCATAAGGCTGATCTGCAATAAAACTTCGCCAATCCTCTAAATACAAATCACTTACAGGATGTTTTTTTACCGCATCGCTCGTTGTTACAGGAAATGCAAAATGCAAATCTGGATGTTGCAGTTTATTACATTTTATGTTACAAGAATCTACATCATCAGAAAAATTACAGAGTAAAAATTGTGCATACGCAATAGCCATTGGCAACGTACCACAACCTTCTTTACCAACAAATAATTGTGCGTGCGGCACTCTACCGTTTTCGGCAGATTTTTGCAAATGTTTTTTAATATGTTCTTGGCCTATTATTTGGTTAAAAAGCATCTACAAATATAAAAATTTGTTGCTCACAAATTCTAGAATTTACGGCAAATTTTAAACTAATTAAATTACGCAAACGTTATCTTAATTTTTAAGTTATCAATTTTAATAACCGTAAATAATAGAGTATTTTTGTTAAAAATATCAACAAAAATGAAAACACTAAAAGATTTTAATTTCGAAAATAAAAAAGCAATTATACGTGTAGATTTTAACGTGCCTTTAAATGATAAATTTGAGGTAACAGACGCTACAAGAATTGAAGCTGCAAAATCTACCATTATAGAGGTTTTAGAAGGCGGAGGAAGCTGCGTTTTAATGTCACATTTGGGTCGTCCAAAAGGGAAACAAGATCAATTTTCTTTACGTCATATAGTTGATGATATCACTAATATTATTGGAGTAAATGTAAAATTTGTTGATGATTGTGTTGGACCAAAAGTTGAAGAAGCTGCAGCAAATTTAGAAAATGGAGAAATTTTATTATTAGAAAACTTACGTTTTTATGATGAAGAGAAAAAAGGAGACGTTGCTTTTGCAGAACAACTTTCTAAATTAGGAGATATTTATGTAAATGATGCGTTTGGTACTGCTCATAGAGCGCATGCATCAACAACAATTATTGCCCAATTTTTTGAAGGCAATAAATGTTTTGGAAACTTATTAGCTAGAGAAATTGAAAGCATCGATAAAGTTTTAAATAATTCTGAAAAACCAGTTTTAGCAATTTTAGGAGGCGCAAAAGTATCTTCAAAAATTACTGTTATTGAAAATATTTTAGACAAAGTAAACCATTTAATTATTGGTGGTGGAATGAGTTTTACATTTATCAAAGCACAAGGAGGTACTGTTGGAGATTCTATTTGTGAAGATGATAAAATGGAATTGGCTTTAGACATTTTAAAACAAGCAAAAGAAAAAGGCGTAGAAGTTCATATACCTGTTGATGTTATTGCTGCTGATGATTTTAGCAATGATGCAAATACACAAATTTGCGATATCACTAAAATTCCTGATGGATGGCAAGGTTTAGATGCAGGACCAAAATCAAGAGAAATTTTTGACGAAATTGTAAATAAATGTAAAACCATTTTATGGAACGGACCTTTAGGTGTTTTTGAAATGGAAACTTTTGCTGGTGGTACAATTGCACTTGGAAATTCTATTGAAAAAGCTACTAAAAACGGATCGTTTTCTTTAGTTGGTGGTGGAGATTCTGTTGCTGCTGTTAAACAATTTGGCTTTGCAGATAAAGTAAGCTATGTTTCTACTGGTGGTGGCGCAATGTTAGAAATGTTAGAAGGTAAAACTTTACCAGGAATTGAAGCTATTTTAAAATAAGTTAATTGCGTAACTGTTTAAGTGTGTAAATCTTAACTATTACTAAATCAACAACCTCGACCCAAGGATGCAAGGTATGCTTCAGAAAAAAATATCTTACAATTCAAGGTAAGTCTTGAGGAATTAAACCTTGGCTATCGCCCTACAATTAAATAAAAATGTGAAAGCGTGTAATTTTAACTATTACACGCTTTCTTTTTTTGATTAAAATAATAGTTTTTAATTTAGCAATCTGTTTTACATTTAAACAAATCAACAATAACACATCAAAAATGAAATACACAAAACTACCAAATACAGATACAAAAGTTTCTAAAATATGTTTAGGAACCATGACTTGGGGAAATCAAAATACAGAAGCAGAAGCGCATGAACAAATGGATTATGCTTTAGAAAAAGGTGTAAATTTCTTTGATGCCGCAGAGTTATATCCTGTACCTGCAAATGCAGAAACATATGGAGAAACAGAAAGAATTATTGGAAATTGGTTTCAAAAAACAGGTAATAGAGATAAAGTTGTTTTAGCAAGTAAAATTGCTGGAACTGGCGACTATACAAAACATATTAGAACTGGCGGATTCAACAAACAAAACATTACAGAAGCAATTGAAGGAAGCTTAAAACGTTTAAAAACAGATTATTTAGATTTGTATCAGTTGCATTGGCCAGATCGTGGTGTAAATTGCTTCGGATCAAGAGAATACCCGTATAAAACATTTTCTAAAGAAGTAGAAAAACATTTAGAAATATTAGAAACTTTGCAAGATTTTATAAAACAAGGAAAAATAAAACACATTGGTTTATCTAATGAAACACCTTGGGGAACGCTAAAATATTTACAAACTTCTACAGAAAATAATTTACCTAGACCTGTAACAATTCAGAATTCATATTCTTTAATTCATAGACCTTACGAAATTGGATTAAGCGAAGTTTCTATGAGAGAAAACATTGGTTTATTAGCGTATTCTCCATTAGCACAAGGAGTTTTATCTGGCAAATATTTAGATGGCAATTTACCAGAAGGTGCTAGAGGAACTTTGTATCCAAGGTTTATTTCTAGATATAAAAATGACGGATCAGAAAAAGCAGTTCTAAAATATTTAGAAATTGCAAAAAAGCATAATTTATCTTTAATACAAATGTCTTTAGCGTTTATAAATCAGTTGCCATTTGTAACAAGTAATATTATAGGAGCAACAAAAATAAGTCAATTAAAAGAAAATATAGCGTCTATTTATGTTCATTTATCTGATGAAATTATAGATGAAATAAATGCAGTTCATGCTTTAATTCCTAATCCTGCGCCTTAATTTAGTTGACAATTTTGATTTTAATAGACAGTTAAAAAAAATCTGAAGTAAAATAATTACTTCAGATTTTTTTTATTCTAAAGATGTAATAATATTCCCTTTCACGTTTTTTTTATGTTTATATTTTCTTCTAGTTCTTATAACTTTATATCTAAAATCATCAAAAAACAAACTTATTAATAAAATTATTGCTCCAAAAATAAGTGTGTTTAATTTAAAATCGAGTTTAGAATAGATAAATCCACCTATTAATCCGCCCATAAAAAAGAAACAGATTATAAAAATTCTTAGTTTTATAGTTGATTTAATTTCTTCTCTATGTGGATGTGTTTCCGGAAAAAACAATTGAGATAATTCAATTCCTAAATCTGTAAATAACCCCGTTAAATGCGTAGTTCTAACAATTGCATCCGAAATTTTGGTTACAAAAGAGTTTTGCATTCCCATAGAAAAAAGAAGTAAGCAAATAATTAAATTGGGGTATTGTATAACAACTACATCACTTATAATTGCAATCGATATTAAAACTAAAGATTCAATTATTGTTGGTATTACAAAAACGTTTAATTTTTTGTTTTCTTTAAATATCTCTATTAAAAAACTTGAAGAAAAAGACCCCAAAAGAAATGAAAAAATATAAAGAAAATAAATAGTTCCTTTCCAAAATTTAAAATGTGCAACATCATTAATAAACAACGCAAAATGCCCCGTTACATTTGTTGCCAATTGTTTAAAAGCTAAAAAACCTGAAACATTTACAACTCCGGCTACAAAAGACAAAATAGAAGCAATTCTTAAATTATGTTTTAAAGTTCTACTTTTACCTTGATGTCTAAACATTTAAATTCAATTTATTTCGATATTTTAAGCGGAGAAATGAAGTTTTTTTTAAGTAGTAAGAAAAAGTTAATGACTAATATTATATAAAAACTTTCCTAAAACTTCGCCACCATTATAGAACGATCCAATTATAAAAAGAACAAAAAATAATGCAATACTTAAATTTAAAATTGTTTTTTCTTTATGCGTAAATGCTTGATATTTTACAATTAATTTATCAATAAAAAAATCACTTTCTTTTGTTTTCATCGTTTTATTTTAAATTTTAGTTACACTATTATTTGTCAAATTATATTCTTCTCCACTTTCTTTACAAATAGCAAAACCGAGTTCATTAAATTCTAATTTATGACCAAATTCGCTAACCCAACCAATTTGTTTTGACGGATTACCAACAACTAAAGCATAAGGCAAAACTTCTTTTGTAACAACTGTTCCCGCGCCAATTAAAGCAAATTCACCAATTGTTTTACCACAAACAATTGTTGCATTTGCGCCAATACTTGCTCCTTTTTTTACAATCGTTTTTTGATATTCATTTTTTCTGATAACAGCACTTCTAGGATTAATTACATTTGTAAAAACCATTGATGGACCTAAAAAAACATCATCTTCGCAAATAACACCTGTGTAAATAGAAACGTTATTTTGCACTTTTACATTTCTACCCAAAATAACATCCGGAGAAATTACCACATTTTGACCCAAATTACAAGATTCGCCAATAACACAATTAGACATAATATGACTAAAATGCCAAATTTTTGTATCCTTGCCAATAATACAATTATCGTCTATAATTGCTGTTTCGTGTGCAAAATAATCCATGAAAAATTAATATCCAGCGTTGTTACCTTCTTGTTTTGTACAAATTTCTTTAGCAGATGATGTACCAATTCTATCAACGCCTAAAGTAATCATTTTTAAAGCTGTACCATAATCTCTAACTCCGCCAGCAGCTTTTATTTGCAGCGGTTTTGCATTTTCTGCAATTAACTTCATAGTTTCGAAAGTAGCGCCGTTTGGTAAATTATTTTCGGTTTTATAAAAACCAGTAGACGATTTTACAAACACTTTTTTAGCTGCATTTTCATCAAAATTTGTAAGTACAACTTCTTTTATTAATTGTGTAATTGTAATAATTTCTTCTGATGTTAAGGCTGCAACTTCTATAATCCACTTTACAACTTTATTATTTTCTAAACCTAATTTAGTTGCTGCAAAAACCTCTGCTTTTACTAAATTGATTTTACCTTCTTTAAAAGCGGTATAATTAACTACAAAATCTAGTTCATCTGCTTCTAAAGCAATTGCTTTTTGGGCTTCTTCTAACTTTATTTCTTTAGATGAATTTCCTTCTGGAAAATCGATAACTGTTCCTATTAAAACATCAACATTTGCTTTTAAGAGCATTTCTTTTGCTAAAGGAATATATTTTGCACGAATCATAACTAACTTATAATTATACAAAATAGCTTCGTTTATTAAATCAACTACATTTTGTTGATTTTCTTCTTCGGTAATATTTGCCTGCGATGCCGTTTTTAAATATGTAGCATCTAAAAATTGATTGATTTTCATAAACTCAAAAATACGAAATAATAAAAAAACCCAACTTTAAAGTTGGGTTTAATTTTTAATCTACTTGAAAAGAAATGGGCATTGTATATTTAACTTTTACCGATTTGTCTCTTTGTTTACCTGGCGTAAATTTTGGAAGCTTTTCTATTAATTGTTGTGTTTCGTTTTTTAATTTATCATGTGGCGCTCTAATTTGTATATCAACAACGTTTCCTTGATTATCAATAATAAACTGCGTCTGAATTTTATATTTACCAGATTGTAAACCTAATTCGCTTGCTAATTCTATATCAAAATTACGTTGTACAAATTTTTTCATTTTTTTATCAAAACATACCTTATTTTCTTCTTTTGATAAACCTTCACAACCTTTAAAAACCGGTGCAAATTCTATATTAATAAAAGGTACAGTTTCAATTGGAGTTTCCCATGTTTCATCAATAACAACAATATCATCAGGATTTATATGTACAATTTTATCCTTAGGTAAATTAATTACTGTTTCAACAACATTATTATCGCCTTTTTTAATTGGTTCATCAGGAATAAAAACATCCACAACGCTAACTTCTGGAATTTTTGGTGCTTTTTGCACCTCTCTTCGAAACTCAATAATTTCATCAGGATTAAAAATAACAATTTCTGGCGGATCAAAATCTACAACGGCAAATTGTTTTTGTTCGGTTTTGTGCTCTAGCGTTAGGTAAACGACAAAAAGCACTACTACAAGACCTAACTGTGTAAAAATGTTAGAGAATTTTTCTAATTGTTTGGTTGGTAATTTTTTTAAGTTTTTCATAATTAGAAAGTTTTTAAATGTTAAGACTTTGTTAAACCAAAGAATGTGCCAAAAAAAAAGCAGCATCAAAAAAAATTGATACTGCTCTATTTATAATGGTGTAAAATAAAATTTACATGTTTTCGGCTACTTTTTCTAATTCGTCGTACCAATTTTGCCCAAATTTACGAACTAAAGCTTGCTTAACAAACTTGTAAACTGGCACTTGCAACTCTTTTCCTAACGTACAAGCATCATCGCAAATATCCCATTTATCGTAATTTACAGCAGAAAATTCGCTATAATCTTTTACTCTAATAGGGTATAAATGACACGAAACTGGTTTTTTCCAACCGATTTCTCCTTGATTATAAGCCTCTTCAATTGCACAAAGTGCAGTTTTATTTTTATCAAAAATTACATAGGCACAATCTGCGCCATCAATTAAAGGCGTTTCTAATTCGCCCCATTCACTTGTAACCCAAGTACCTTCTTTTTCGATAACTGCTTTACTTTTTTCACTTAAATAAGGTTCTACCTTCGGATAAATTTTTTCTAAAATTTTGGTTTCTTCTTTTTCTAAAGGTGCACCAGCATCTCCATCTATACAGCAAGCTCCTTTACAAGCAGATAAATTACACACAAAATTTTTTTCGATAATATCTTCTGAAACGATTGTTTTTCCTAGTTGAAACATATCCGCAAAAATAAGATTATTTTTTTCTACTTTTTAACAATTTCGTAAAGTTAGTTAACTAATTTTGCACAAAAATTAAATACATTATTATAATGACTTTTAGCTACAAAGAAATTATTACTGCTTTTATGGTTTTGTTTGCAGTAATAGATATTATTGGTAACATACCAATCATCATAGATTTACGTAAAAAAGTAGGTCATATTCAATCGGAAAAAGCCTCTTTAATTTCTGGTTTAATTATGATTGTATTCTTGTTTTTAGGACAAAGTTTACTAAAATTTATTGGTATTGATGTGCATTCTTTTGCTGTAGCAGGTTCGTTTATTCTGTTTTTTATTGCCTTAGAAATGATTTTAGGAATTACTTTGTATAAAGATGATGGCAATCATGGAGTTGTAACTGCAACGGTTTTTCCTTTGGCTTTTCCTTTAATTGCTGGCCCAGGAAGTTTAACAACTTTACTTTCTTTACGTGCAGAATTTGCAATACAAAACATTATAATAGCTGTAATTTTAAATGTTATTTTTTTATATATTGTTTTAAAAACTTCTTCTAAAATAGAACGTTTAATTGGTGCTACTGGCATATTAATTATACGCAAAGTTTTTGGAGTAATTTTATTAGCAATTTCTGTAAAACTTTTTACTCAAAACATAAAAATGCTTTTTATATAAATGTCTTTTGATGCAATAATTATTGGTGGTGGTGTTTCTGGAATGCAATGTGCATTGGTTTTAGGTTCTGCCAAAAACAAAGCTTTTGCTGCTGATAAAAAAATTGCAATTATTATGCATCAAAAATCTTCTCATTTAGAAAACGCCTTGTTTAATAATGTTTTAGGTCTACAACCTAAAACATTAGGAAAAGATATTTTAACAAACGGAAAAGAACATTTATCAACATTATATCCGCACATTTCTCAAATTGACAGTGAGAAAGTTTTATCAGTAAAAGAAATAAATGGTCTTTATACTATTGTAACTAATAAGAAAAAATATCAATCTAAAATTGTAGTACTGGCTTTAAATTATGCAAAACCTTTTTTAATAAAAGGTTTAGATCTTTTTATTATTCCTCATAAAAAAGCAAACCCTAATAAAGATAGAATTCAATTAAAAAATGATGATTATCTTATTAAAAAAAGGCTCTATTGTTGTGGTACAATTGCTGGCTGTAGAAGTCAATTTTCAATTGCTGCAGGAAGTGGTGCATCTGTAGCTACAGATATTCTTACAATCTGGAACGAAAACATCCCCACCAAGGTGCACGACAAAGTATGAGGAAAATCATATTTTAAATAGCGTAAAACTTCTAATTTTACAATCAGATATCAAAATATTAAGAATTTGATAATCTAAACAGACTATTTAAAATAATTTAAAAAATTCCATCATGGAAATTAAAAAAAACCCAAAACAACAGTTAGAAAATTATAGTAAAATTTTCATGCAAATAGGTTTAGTTCTTACTTTATATATTACCTATGCTTGTATGGAATACAAGACTTATGATATGGATAACACATCAAACTTAGGAGTTGTAAATATGATTGATGAAATGCAAGAAGATATTCCTATAGTAGAGATTAAAAAAGTTGAGCCACCAAAACAAAATGATCCACCACCAACAATTGAAAAAATTAAAGTTGTAGAAGATGATTTAAAAGTAGAAGAAACTATTATAGAATCTACAGAAACTGATGAAGGACAAGCTGTTGTAGTAAATACACAAGACATTGTTGAAGTTGAGGAAGTTGAAGAAGTTGTAGAAGATATTCCTTTTATTTTAATTGAAGATGTTCCTGTTTACCCTGGTTGTAAAGGAAATAACAAAGAACTTAAAGATTGTTTTACTAAAAAAGTAACTGAATTTTTTGGTAAAAGGTTTGATGTAAATTTAGCTACAGAATTAGGCTTACAACCTGGTAAGAAAAAATTATTCGTTGTTTTTACAATTAATAAAAACGGAAAAATAACAAATGTAAGATCTAGAGGACCACACCCTGTTTTAGAAAAAGAAGTTGGTGAAATTATTGGTGCTTTACCAAAAATGACACCTGGTAAACAAAGAGGAATGCCTGTAGGTGTTAGTTATAGCATACCAATTACCTTTGAGGTTAGATAATACTCTTGATATTAAAAAATAATTCCCCTTTAGTTTAAATATTAAAAGCTAAACTTTAAAAAAGTTTAGCTTTTTTGTGCTTAAAATTTTAAATATCATCTTAACCTAATCTCTTAAAATGTTTAGAGAAGTAAGTTAAAAAACATTTTATTTTTAAAAAAAACTCTTAAATAAACTTTTGTTGCTATTAATAAAGAAAAATTAAGAAATCTACCTATAAAATAATATAAATACCTGCTTTATCTTTGTAGTGTACTATTAACTATATGTAGTAATATCAAAAAATAAATTCCCTATTGTAAAGTATATAAATTCCCCCGTTTTTACTTCACAAAAAAGCTAAACTACCCCCCAAAGTTTAGCTTTTTTTTTGTGCTAAAAATTAAGGAATCTACCTATAAAATAGTATGAATCTCTGCCTTATCTTTGTAGTGTATTATTAATCATATTTAATATATTATTGAAAAAAAATAAAATTTCCCAATTATAAAGTATATAAATTCCCCCGTTTTTACTTCATAAAAAAGCTAAACTATCCCCCAAAGTTTAGCTTTTTTTTTGTGCTAAAAATTAAGGAATCTACCTATAAAATAATATGAATCTCTGCCTTATCTTTGTAGTGTATTATTAATCATATTTAATATATTATTGAAAAAAAATAAAATTTCCCAATTATAAAGTATATAAATTCCCCCGTTTTTACTTCATAAAAAAGCTAAACTATCCCCCAAAGTTTAGCTTTTTTTTTATGCTAAAAATTAAGGAATCTACCTATAAAATAGTATGAATCTCTGCCTTATCTTTGTAGTGTATTATTAATCCATATTTAATATATTATTGAAAAAAAAATAAATCCCCAATTATAAAGTATATAAATTCCCCCGTTTTTACTTTACAAAAAAGCTAAACTATCCCCCAAAGTTTAGCTTTTTTTTGCTAAAAATTTTTAAAATCAGAAAATATTTAGGAATCTATTCCTAATGATAAATTAGTTTTAAGTTAAGCTTTTTTAAGTGCTTCTATTAATTCATCAGCATCTTTTGCTTTATCAAAAAAGGCGTAAGCGCCGTATCTTAATGCCGTTTTTTTTAACTCTTTACTTATAGAAAAAACAAAGACTTTTGTGTCTATTTTTTTCTCTTTAAGCCATTTTAGTAGCTCTATACCATTTCCATCAGGTAATTTCAAATCAAGTATTAATAAGTCAAAATTCGTTTCAATTAAAATAGACATTGCTTCTTGTAAGGAATTTATTAAGCGTATATCTCCAATACTACTAACTTCTTTAGCCATATTAACGACACTCTTTCCAATAAAAAGGTTGTCTTCTACTATTAATAAATTCTTTAATTTTAATTTCAAAATAAGATTGTAAACCTTAATTTAAGGAAGGTGTAAGTTAGATAGTTTTTAGGTACATTGAAATAAGCAAAATGCTTAACATTTGTCCCATTTTAACCTTATTTCAAATAATAAAATACTATAAATCAAACATCTAAAGAAGTTAAACCTTTTTGAATAGCATATTTTGTTAGTTCGGGAATAGTGTGTAAGTCTAGTTTTTTCATAATATTATTTCTATGAACATCTACAGTCTTTGAACTTAAAAATAATACTTCTCCTATTTCTTTAGATGATTTACCTTCTGCAATTAATTGTAATACCTCTTTCTCTCTTGTACTCAATTTTGCTTTCTGTAAATTTTCACCCTGCTTTAATAAAGTAAGAAACTCTTGGTTAATGTCTTTTGACAAGTATTTTTTATTCTCAACCACTGTAGTTATAGCAATAATTAACTCGTCGGAATCTCCATCTTTTAATAAGTAACCAAAAGCTCCTGCCTTAAACATACCTTGAATAAATTGTTTAGAAGAATGCATAGACAGACCAATAATTTTTATTTTAGGATTTATTTTATGTATTTGACTAGCAGCTTCTATACCATTTAAACCAGGCATAGCAACATCCATAACCACAACATCTGGCATTAATTTAGTGCATACTTTTATTGCTTCTCTACCATCAGAAGCCTCGCCAATTATATGCATATTAGATCTTTGCTCTATAATGTTGCGTAAACCATCTCTCAATAATTTATGATCATCAACTAATATTAATTTAATTACATTCATTTATACAGGTCATGTAGCTAAAGGTATAAAAATTTTAACAAAAGTCCCAACATTTTTTTGTGATTCTATACTAAATTTTCCCTTTATGTTTTGAATACGTTCTTGAACTGTAAACAAACCAAAACCAGATCCTGAATGATTATTAATATTTTTTAATTTATCAGTATTAAAACCTATTCCATCATCATATATTAGAATGTATATACCAAAATCGTTTCTATCAAAATTTAAAGTTATTAGAGAAGCATTTGCGTATTTTATGGTGTTTTTTATCACTTCTTGTATACTTCTAAACAATAAAATCGATTTTACATCATCAAGTTTAACATTATTTACATTACTATTAAATTGACATGTTATTTTATGTGTAGCTTCTACATCATCAAGTAACCAATTTAAAGCATCAATAATACCAAGTTGATATAATACTGGTGGTGATAGTTCGTAAGTAATTTTACGACTATTTTCTAAAGCTTCAGAAATATGCGTTTCAATAAATTTTAAATCATCATCAATAACTTGTAATTGCGGATTTTTTTTAAGCTGATTTATTCTCATTTTTGAAATTACTAAAGATTGACTTAAGTGGTCGTGAATATTTGAAGCTATTTCCTTTTTTTGCTTTTCTTCTATCATTGTAATCTCTGTAGTCATTTTCTGAAGTGACTTTTGATATTCTTCTATTTCTTTTTTCGCTTTTACCCACATTGTAATATCTCTAGAAGTGGTAACAAAATGGCTAATTTCTTTACCTTCATAAACAGGAGATGATAAATACTCTAACCAAATATAATGTCCTTCTTTATGACGAACTCTAAAAGTTAGCGCTTCATTATATTTATCCGTAGAAAGTCTATTTTGAATATCTTCTTTTAATTTCTCTACATCTTGTTTATGAACTAAATTAAAAACTTTTTTACCTATAAAACTTGATGGTTCATAACCTAATAGTGTTTTTACAGAAGGACTAACATATTTAAAAGTACTGTCTTTTTCCTGTAAAGAAATTAAATCATTAGAGTTATCTGTTAAGATACGATACATTTCTTCTGCTTTTTCAATTTCTTGCATGGCAAGTTTTTGTGCAGTAATATCTTGATTTGTACCTCTTAAAGTAACTACTTTGCCGTTTTCATCAAATATAGGTTGGCAAATAGATCTTAATATTTTTTGTTCTTGATTTGGTATGTAAATTCGAAATTCGATATCGTAAGGTTCTCCAATAGTAGAAGCTAAATCTCCAGAATTTTTAAACATTTCTTGGTCATCGATATGAATTCGATTTATAATTTCAGCATGACTTGGTACTGATTTATCTAAATCATAACCCCAAATACGAAAAGTTTCATCAGACCATTCTGTTTTTTTACTTGAAATATTAAATAACCAGCTACCAACATGAGCTAATTCTTGCGCTTCTTTTAATCTCCTTATAGACTCTTTTTTTTCTAATTGTGCATCTTTTATACTTTGAATACTTTGTACACTCACAGGAACCGTTTGTTGTTCTGTTAGAGTTTTTGGAATACCAACAGATAATAAAGTCGCAAACTCATCTCCTGCTAAAGTTTTATATGTAACCTCAGATGTAAATGCTTTTTCATTATTCCATATTGCTTCTATAAACCTTATAAATACTTTCTTTGATCCTATACCCAGAGTATCTCGAAAATTATTTAAAAATTCTTGATGACTTTTTGCTTTAAATAATTTTAAAGTAGCTCTATTTACACTATTTATTTTTATCTTATCAAGCAAAGAATTTGTTATATCTGGATGTGCTTCTAAGTATAGTTTAATATTAGGTATATCAAGTCTTCTAAGTACTTCTATTTCTTTAAAAACCTGTGATAAATCTTCATTCCAAATAGAAATAGTTGCATTATCAAATAGCCTCCTAAAATTATTTTTTATCCTTAAATTCTCTTTTTCAATTTGTACTCGTTCTGTAATATCCTTGGTAACACCAAATACTTTTTCATTATCAGCTTTTTCTAAAGCCATAATAAACACAGTTCTAACTTCTCCAGATGGGCGCTGTATTCTAAAATCAAACGGAACAAACGTTTTGTTTATTAGCAACGAAGAAACACCTTGTTCTAATTTATACAGGTCTTCTGGTAAAACTGTCTTTTTAACATTTTCATTTGTTGGGCAAAAATTTTCTTTTGATACCCCATAAATATTATACATTTCATCAGACCATTCTGCTGTATCTGTAACCATATCCCATTGCCAACTACCAACATGGCTTAATTTCTGTGCTAGATTTAACGAATTATTTAATTCAAATAATCGTTTATTTTGACGATCTAATTCATTTTGTATTAATTTTCTTTGTGTAATATCTTGAGCAACACCTCTTCTACCAACAACTTCTTGTTGTTCGTTGTACACTGGCTGTACAACAAGTCTCATCCAAACTGTTTTCTTTTTTTGATTGAATAATTTTAACTCTAGATCATAAGGAACGCCGTCTCTTTCAAGCGCTGTAGTAGCGACTTTCATTTTCTGTTTTGATTCTTCATCAAAATATGGTATAATTTCTTTTATTGGTGGCACTTTTTTGGTGGGATCAAGGCCATATAAATTATAAAGATACTCAGACCATTTAAAAACATCTGTTGCATTATCATACTCCATAAAACCAATTTTAGCAACCTTACTAGCTTCATTTTTAGAGTATTCACTTTTTTCTAACAATTCTAAAGCTGTTTCAATTTCTTGTTTAGAAACTTCTAATTCAAGTTGTGCTTTTTTAGCGATAGTTATATCTTGACTAACTCCTCTTCTACCAATAACTTCATTTTGTTCATTAAAGATAGGTTCCGCTACATTTCTTACCCAAACCTCTTCATTTCTTCCATTTATTATTTTTAACTCTAAATCATAGGGAGTCCCTGTAGAATCTAAATCTAAAGTGGCTTGTATTACCTTTTCTTTAGATGCTTCATCAAAATAAGTTATTGCCTTATTGCGTGTAATAGTTTCTTTTGGATCTATACCAAAAATATAATAAAGATACTCAGACCAAATAAAAGTATCTGTTGCAATATCATAATCATGATACCCAATTTTAGCAACTTTACTTGCCTCGTCCATAGAATATTTACTCTGTTCTAATAAATTTAAAGACTCTTGAATCTCTTGTTTAGACAACTCTAATTCTTGTTGCGCTTTTTTAGATGCTGTAATATCTTGTGTTACTCCTCTTCTACCTATAATTTCATTTTTTTCATTATAAATAGGCTGTGCTACACTTCTTACCCAAACATTTTTATTTTTAATTTGATTAAAAATTTTCATTTCAATATCATAAGAAACACCTTTGGCATAAAGGTTTGAGGTAGCTTCATTTAATATTTCTAGAGATTCTTTATCTATATTTTTAAAAAATTCTTCTTTTGAAGGTATTTTTTTTACAGGATCAAAACCATGAATGTTAAAAAGATAATCTGACCATTTAAAAGTATCTGTAGCAATATCTTGTTCAAAATACCCTATTTTAGCAACTTTACTTGCCTCATCCATAGAATATTTACTCTGTTCTAATAAATTTAAAGACTCTTGAATCTCTTGTTTAGACAACTCTAATTCTTGTTGTACTTTTTTAGAAGCTGTAATATCTTGCATTACACCTCTTCTACCTATAATATTATTTTCTTTATCGTAAATAGGTTGAACTACTGTTCTTACCCAAATCTCTTTCTTTTTTAGATTAATTAATTTTAATTCTATATCATAACTAATACCTTTTATACTTATATCTTGAATAGATTGTTGTATTTTTTTCTGAGATTCTAAATCGTAAAATGCTATTAGTTCTTTTCGTGATGGAATTTCATCTTTAGGATCTATTGCATAAATATGATATATATAATCAGACCAGATAAACACTTTGGTTGATAAATCATATTCCCAAAACCCTATTTTAGCTATTTTACTAGTTTCTTTTAAAGAATATTCACTTTCTTCTAACTGATCTAATGAAATTTGAATTTTTTGTTTAGACAACTCTAATTCTAATTGTGCTTTTTTAGATGCCGTAATGTTTTGCATTACACCTCTTTTACCTACAATTTCATTTTCTTTGTTATATATAGGTTGCGCCACATTTCTTAACCAAACTTCTTCATTTTGTTTATTAATAAATTTCAACTCAATATCATAACTAATACCTTTAGAAATAATATCTAACGTTGCCTGCGCTAATTTTTCTTGAGATTCTTTATCAAACTTTTCCATAATCTCATTTTGAGGCGGAATTCCATTTTTTGGATTTGATTCAAAAATCTGATACAAATAATCAGACCATATAATCGTATTGGTTATCAAATCATGATCCCAATACCCTATTTTAGCAATTTTACTACCCTCATTTTTAGAGTATTCGCTTTTTTCTAATAACTTTAAAGACTCTTGAATCTTTTGTTTGGAGAATTGTAACTCTAATTGTACTTTTTTAGAAGCTGTAATATCTTGCATTACACCTCTTCTACCAACAATTTTATTATCTTGGTTATAAACTGCCTGAACAGCATTTCGTACCCATACTTCTTCTTTTTTAAAATTGATAATTCTTAAATCTACATCATAAGAAATACCCTTAGTTATAAGTTTTAAGTTTGCTTGTGCTAACTTTTCTTGAGATTCTTTATCATAAAGTTTCATAATTTCATCTCTTGATGGTATTTCATCGCTTGGTTCTAAACCAAAAAACTGATAAACAATATCAGACCATACAAAAACATTCGTTGCAAGATCATGTTCTAAATATCCTATTTTAGCCATTTTATTCCCCTCACTTTTGGCGAATTCACTTTTTTCTAGGAGTTCTAAAGTGGCTTGAATTTTTTGTTTAGAAAGTTCTAGTTCTAATTGTGCAATTTTAGATTCTGTAATATCTTGTGTTATACCACCTCTACCTATAATTTCGTTTTGTTCGTTATAAATTGGCTGACCTTTAGTTCGTATCCAAACTTCTTTATTATCTTTATTAATAAATTTTAACTCAATATCGTAAGGGATTCCTTTTGTAGCAAGGTCTGATGTTACTTGGGCAATTTTTATTTGATACTCTTTATTAAAAAACTTAGCAGTTTCAGTAATTACTGGGGCAATCTTTTGGGGTTTTAGACCAAAAATTTCATACACATAATCAGACCATACAGTATCACCAGTTGCTGCATCATAATTCCAATATCCTATTTTTCCTACTTTACTTGCCTCGTCTTTAGCAAATTCACTTTTTTCTAATAAGTCTAAAGAATCTTGAATCTGTTGTTTGGAGTGTTGCAATTCTAATTGTGCATTTTTAGAAACTGTAATATCTTGTAAAACACCTCTTCTTCCAACAATTTTGTTCTTTTGGTTAACAACCGGCTGAGCTACATAACGAACCCAAACTTCTTGTTCTCTTTTATTTATTAATTTTAATTCAATATCACAATGAATCCCATTATAATCAATATTTTGATCAGCTTCTGCAATCTTTTTTTGAGATTCTTTATCAAAAACTGACACAATTTCTTCAGGTGATGGCATTCCGTCTTTTGGGTCAAGTCCAAAAATTTCATACACATAATCAGACCAGATAAAAGTATTAGTAGCAATATCATATTCTTGATATCCTATTTTAGCTACTTTACTTACTTCTTTTAAGGAATATTCCCTACTTTCTGCTGCTAATAAAGAATTTTTAACCCTTTTTGTATTTGAATAAATAAGAAATATTATAAATAATGATATTATAAATAAAATAATGAAAACAACTATGTAAACTGTTTTATAGAATGGTTTCATTATTTCATTAAAAGGTACAATTCTAAGAAGATACCAATTATTAACACTTTCAGTTCCGTATTTTGAAAGAGTTGTAAATCCTGATAGAAATTTTATACCCTTAGAATTTTCATTAAAATAAAAACCTTTTTCGGCCTTTTCAAATTTTTGTTGTAATTCATTTATCAAGAAATCTGGATGTTTTTGATAAATTTTTACTTCTTTATTTCCAGATACAAGTACTACTCCTTCATTGTTTAATAAATAAGTGCGTTTATAACCCGTTGATATATTATCAATATAAAGTATTAATTCGTTTAGAGGCTTCATATTCATAAAACCGACTAAAACACCTACAACATTTCCTTCTAAATCAATAACATCACTAAATAATTTAAGGTTAAATGATTGATTTTTTTTAATCTCATCTTTTGATGTTATAGATAAATTTGAAACAAACACATCATCATTGCCACCATTTATTGTTTTTTTAAATTCATCTTCTAAATCAGGCTCTAATTGTAACAAATTCTCACCAATAAATTTCTTATCAGATGAAGATAGAATGATTCCTTCTTTATTTACAAATAAAAGTTTGTTGTAAAAGGGATATTGATTTTCTACTCTTGTTAAATATTCTGAAGTAATTTCGCTAGAACTTGAACTAAATAACGGATTATTACTTAAAACATTAAAATCTGCTATTCTAGTTAACATAAAGTTATCTATCGCTTTTGCAGAATTTTCTACTCTTTGATTAAGCCGATTTCCTTCTACTTCTTCAAAATCGTTCATCAAAGTAAAATAAAAAATAGTAATTATACCTGCTATAAATATAATAGAGGTTAAAATAAAAGCAATTTGAAATTTTTTTCGAATTCTCATTAATTTTTTGTCTTATTATCATAAAGCATAGCTAAGATTAGCTTTTAACTTTAAAAGCTATAATCTACAAACTATATTCTATTTTTTAAATCTAAAATATATTTTTTTTCAATATTTATGCTTAAATAACCTTATGTTTTAAAAATGTAATTGATAAAACTAAAAAAGTGGTCCTTTAAATTTTAACTAAATAAGTCGCTCTTTATCATTATTATAAAAAGGAATAATCAAAAAACTTAAAGATTGTTTTTCTACTTTCTGATAATCTTTTTTAAAAAGTTAAGTTTAACCTAACTAAATTGTTTATCTTTTTTTAATTTCTTATTTAAAAGACTCAAATTTTATTTTATCCGTTGCGATTTATAAAATTCTTTATTTTAAAAGTTTTTGATAGGTTATTGACTGAATTAGAGTATCTTAAGTAGATATAAAAAATAATGCTGTAAAAGATAGCAAAAACCCCTTTTGATATAATTCCTGATACTAAAATTGAACTTAAATTATTGAAGTTCCAAAATGCTATAATTGAAAAAAATATAGAATCGAAAATAACAACGATTAACATTGTTAAACAAATTTGTAAGAATAAGTACTTTATTTTCTTAGATATAAATTCGAAAATTATTATAATTAATAATGAATCTAAAAACAGTGTTATTGTACCAACAAATAAAACCCATGCACTAATATCAAAAAGATTTATTGATATGTTTAAAGGGTTTAATGCTGATTCTTCTTTAAAATTTAAACCAAAAGTTAGTAAAAGGATCGACATTACAACGTTTACAATAAGTAAAGTATAGATTACTTTCTCAGTTTCAAAGGAATCTTCCTTTATATATATAATTAGTAAAACAAAAAGTGTTGCCGTAAATAAAACCGAAGATCCTGGTGAAACTATAAAATTATTAGCAATTGAAACATACAAAGTACTAGATAAAAATACTTGCACAAATTGAAACAATCCTAAGCAAGCAAATAACACTCCAATACCTAATTTTTTTCTAAGTCGAAATAATAAAAGTATAAGAAAAGCAACAATTGTACCTTGCAATAACAAAAGGGCTATTTGACTGTAATTCATATCTTAATGTCTAAAATTTAGACTATACAATTAATTTATGTTAATATTCTAATATCTGATTATAGTTTTAGTCTTTATAATAAAAAAAATCCAACTTTTTAAGCTGGATTTTTTTATTGTGTTAAAAATAAATTACTCTACAGTAACCGATTTTGCTAAATTTCTAGGTTGATCTACATTTTTTCCTAACATTACAGCTATATGATACGATAATAACTGAAAAGGAATTGTAGTTAATAATGGTGTTAAAGCTTCTTCTGTATCTGGAATTTCAATTACATGATCTGCAATATCTCTAACCTGCGTATCGCCATCTGTAACTATTGCTATAATTTTTCCTGCTCTTGCTTTTATTTCTTGAATGTTGCTTACTACTTTTTCATAATGACCCTTATTTGTAGCAATTACAAAAATTGGCATATTTTCATCAATCAAAGCAATTGGGCCGTGTTTCATTTCTGCTGCAGGATACCCTTCTGCATGAATATAAGAAATTTCTTTTAACTTTAAAGCGCCTTCAAGTGCAACAGGAAAATTAAAACCTCTACCTAAATATAAACAGTTTTTAGCATCTTTATAAACAGCTGCAATCGATTTTACATGTTCGTCAATTTTTAATAATTGTTCAACCTGCTCTGGTATTAATTGCATTTTATCTAGATAGTTTTTAAAAATTTCTTCTGATAAAGATTTATTTGCTCTACCTAATTTTAAAGCAATTAAAGTTAACACCGTAATTTGTGTAGTAAAAGCTTTTGTGGATGCTACACCAATTTCTGGGCCAGCATGAGTATAAGCACCTGAATCTGTTTCTCTAGCTATAGAAGAACCTACAACATTACAAATACCATAAACAAAAGCTCCATTAGATTTTGCTAATTTTATAGCTGCAAGTGTATCTGCAGTTTCACCAGATTGCGATATTGCAATTACAACATCTTTGTCTGTTACAACAGGGTTTCTGTATCTAAATTCTGATGCATATTCTACTTCAACAGGAATTCTTGCTAAATCCTCAAAAAGATATTCTCCAACCAAACCTGCATGCCAAGAAGTACCACAAGCTACTATAATAATTCTATTTGCATTTAAAAAACGATCAAGATTATCTTCTATACTAGACATTCTAATCATATTTTCTTCTGCCAATAATCTACCTCTAAAAGTATCTGTAATTGCTTTAGGTTGCTCGTGAATCTCTTTTAACATAAAGTGATCATAACCACCTTTTTCTATTTGATCCAAACTCATTTGAAGCTTTAGAACTGTTGGTTCTACTTTAGAGTCATCATTAATTTTATGAACTTTTACTTTTTTTCCTAATTTTATGATTGCCATTTCTTCATCTTCTAAATAAATAGCATTCTTAGTATATTCTACGAATGGCGAAGCATCCGAAGCTATAAAAAACTCTTTAAACTCGTCTCCTACTCCAATAGCAATCGGGCTTCCTAAACGAGCAACGATTATTTCGTCTGGTTTAGTTTTATCAAAAACAGCAATTGCATAAGCACCAACAACATTCGTTAAAGCTAATTGCACGGCCTTACCTAATTTACAACCTTCGTTTATTTTTACTTCTTCAATTAAATTTATTAATACTTCTGTGTCTGTATCACTTTTAAAAGTATAACCTCTAGATATTAATTCTTTTTTAATAGTATCATAGTTTTCTATAATTCCATTATGAACAATCGCTAAATCTCCAGATTGAGATAAATGAGGATGAGAATTTATATCATTAGGAACACCATGGGTAGCCCAACGTGTATGGCCAATACCAATATTTCCTTTTTTTCTAGCTTCATCCTTATTGGTAACACCTTCTAAGTCTGAGACCTTCCCCCTTATTTTTGATAATTGCATTTGATCTCCATCATAGATCATTACACCTGCGCTATCGTAACCTCTGTATTCTAATCTTTTTAAACCGTTAATTACGATTGGATAGGCTTCTCTAAAACCTATATATGCTGATATGCCACACATAAATATTTATTATTTTCTGGGGATAAGTTAGTTAATTTTTTCTTTCTGAATATGATATCTTTAAAACTGCTCTTTTATCTCCATTCATAACATCTTCATTAAAAAGTGTTATAGCTTTAGGACTCCAGCTGTAATTTGTAAAAACAGTACTAGAAACAGGGTCATCTGTTATATTATGAACTTTTAATTTTAAAATTGGTGATGTTTCTTCTTCTCCACTAGAAAGATCAGAAATATAATCTGTTATATTAAAAGTATATTTTTCTACTTTTCCGTTAGCATCTCTTTCTAACACCCCTCCAAAAGTAACCTCAGAATAAGAGTCTTTTATTTGTGTTAAATTTTCACTTATAGTAGAATCATCAGCAGTTTTATACATATACAACTTATAAGGAATTGCAGTTGTATCTGCAGATTGATTTATATAAAATGTTAAAGACGCATCGTTAATTAACCAATCATTAGCTCTTAAATCATCAATCTTATCAGCAATTCCATTATTATCTAAATCTTCCGCTCCAAAAAGATCAATAGTTGCTTCACTTCCTGCGGTTCCTTGTAATTTAATTTCGTTATTTTCAGGATAAACTTTTTCGTCCATTTTATAAATAGCGCTTCTAACTCCAGATAATAAAAAAGAATTATTTTTTCTAAATGTTTTAATTGTATCGTTAGATTGTGTGTTTATAACTGTATTTGTATAATACACTTCTATCGATGGATTTAAAGCTGTAACTGAATTATTAAAATTAAAAGAGATTAATGAACCTTGATCTCCTGATGCTTCTAAAATAATTCCTCTAAAATAATCATTAAATGCTTCTTGAGAATCAAAATCTGAAGAACCATATTTATCTAAAAAAAGTTGCTTAAATTTTTCTTCATTTAAAGGAATTGTAGCAAATGGCAAAGGAACAACTGTTGTTGTTGAAGTAGAATATTTTACTTCATCTGTTTGAACAAGAGTTTTATTACTTGCCCATCTTTTAATCATTATTACTGTATCTTTTACATTGGGAGTAAATTCAAAATCAGGTACAGCATTTAATGCATCTCCTGTTGTATCAAAAACATCATTAGAAAAATATGTGTTTAATTTTGAAGGATCTAAAGGGTTTAATTTATTTAAATAAGTACTTGTTTCATAGGCGTTAAGTTTAAAAGCCTTTGTTTGATCACCAATAATAGAATCTAATGTATATACAGGTCCTGTTGATGTATTATCTGTTAAAGTTGCTTGATATGGTAGCTTTATAAAAACAGTATCTATCGTTGTTAAGATAGACGTAGTACTTGTTTCATATTTTGTAATTGTATCGGCTTCAATTAAAGACAAACTAGTATTTATTGCTAATTGAGAAACTATAGAAGCTTCTATTTTTTCATAATCTGTGCTTTTGTAAACCCCTAATAAATACTGCCCAGGTTCTGTGGTAATATTATCAGACTTAACTTTTTCTATAGTACTATTTTTTGCAGTAATTTCTATAGATGCTGTTGCTTTATCAAATTTTGTATTACTTATAACATTAGATCTAATGTCTGTAAAATCTTCTTCACATGATATAATTGTTGAAATAAAAGACAACAAAACACCTACATAAACACTCTTTATAATAATTTTCCTCACTTTATAAACAATTATTTATTCGCTGCTAATAATTCAGCGTAAAAATTTAAATAAGATTCTTTTAAATTCTCCGATTCATATTCTAAAACTGGCAATTCTTTTTCTTCAATAAAAGAACTTAATTCTTCAGAAACAGTTTCACTTCCTTGAATTATTGCATCAGAATTTTCTATTGCACTTTTTAAAATATTAGTATGGTTTGGTGTTTGTATTGTTTCTAGTTTATTAGTTTCAGATAAATCAAACTTTACTTTTTCTGCTAAGTTTGTATTTAATTCACCTTCAAAACCACTATTATATAGAGAGGTAACAATTTTACTTTCTGTAAACAAAGGCTCTTCTTTGTAAAACTCTCTTAAATAAAGAGGCAATAAAGAAGCCATCCATCCATGAACATGAATAATATCTGGTGCCCAATTTAATTTTTTAACTGTTTCTACAACACCTTTTGCAAAGAAAATTGCTCGTTCATCATTATCAGAAAACAACTCATCGTCTTCATCTGTAAAAACTGCTTTTCTTTTAAAATATTCTTCATTATCAATAAAATAAACCTGCATTCTTTCTTTAGGAATAGAAGCTACTTTTATAATTAACGGCATGTCGATGTCATTAACAACTAAGTTCATTCCAGATAAGCGAATTACCTCGTGTAATTGATGTCTTCGCTCATTAATTACACCATACCTAGGCATAAAAATACGGGTTTGAACTCCTTTAGAATGAGCGTTTTTTGCCGAAATAAAAGCTGTTGAAGATAGTTCTGTTTCTGGCAAATAAGGCACCACTTCAGATGATACAAATAAGATTCTCTTGTCCTTCATTAATTCAAACTCTTTTATAAGATTCGCAAAAATACGAATTTTTATGCTAATATCGTGTTAAAATGGTAAGTTTGCACACATTTCATAAACTTGTAGAATGATAATTTTCAAGAAAAAAAGCGAACTAAAAATTTATTTGCAAAATATAAAAGCCTACAAAAGAACTATTGGTTTTGTGCCAACAATGGGCGCTTTGCATAAAGGACATTTATCTCTAATACAAAAAGCAAAGAAAAAAAACGACATTGTCATTGTAAGTATTTTTGTAAATCCTACTCAATTTGACAAAAAAGAAGATTTAATAAAGTATCCAAAAACATTAGAAAACGACTCTAAATTATTAGAAAGTGTAGATTGTGATGTACTTTTTTACCCATCCGTAGAAGAAATTTATAATAAAAATGTGGTGTCTGACGCTTTTGATTTTGACGGATTAGAACATCAAATGGAGGGTAAGTTTAGAGAAGGGCATTTTAACGGAGTAGGCACAATTGTAAAAACCTTGTTCGAAATTGTAACGCCTAATAGAGCTTATTTTGGACAAAAAGATTTTCAGCAATTGCAAATCATCAAAAAAATGGTAAAAAAACATCGTATAAATGTAAAAATTAAAGGATGTGCTATTTATAGAGAAGATGATGGTTTAGCAATGAGTTCTAGAAATACTAGACTTACTCAAGAACAAAGGGAAGCCGCTCCTTTTATATACAAAACACTAAAAACAGCTCGCAAAAAATTTGGCACAGAAAATGCTGATATAATTACAAAATGGGTAGAAAATCGCTTTAAAAAACATCCTTTGTTTAAATTAGAGTACTTTACAATTGCTGATGAAAAAACATTAGAAACCATAAAAGACAAAGAATTTGGCAAAAAATACCGTGCTTTTATAGCAGTTTTCGCAGAAGATGTAAGATTAATTGATAACATCCGATTAAAAAATTAGTAAACAAAAAAATAGTATTTTTGCAGCATGTTAGTACAAGTAGTAAAATCTAAAATCCACCGAGTAAAAGTTACAGGTGCAGATTTAAATTATATAGGAAGCATTACCATCGATGAAGATTTAATGGATGCAGCCAATATTATAGAAGGAGAACGCGTTCAAATTGTAAACAACAATAATGGTAACCGTTTAGAAACCTATGCAATTCCAGGACCAAGAGGTAGTGGAGAAATCACTTTAAACGGTGCTGCTTCTCGTTTAGTTGCTGTAGGCGATGTTTTAATCTTAATTGTGTATGCTTTTATGGACTTCGAAGAAGCTAAGAAATTTAAACCTTGTTTAGTTTTTCCAAATGAAAAAGACAACACACTTACATAAAGATCTTGAGCATAAAAAAAATTTTAAAAATAATATTACCTCTCGTTTTGGGAGGTTTTTTAGTTTGGTATTCAATCTCCAAAATTTCTATTGATGTTTTAATAGGTTATTTTAAAGAAGCTAACTATAGCTGGATTTTTCTTGGTCTATTTTTCGGTATTTTAAGTCACCTTTCTAGAGCTTACCGATGGAAATTTATGCTAGAACCTCTAGGCTACAAACCAAAGTTTACCAACAGTGTTTTAGCCGTTTTAGTAGGTTATTTAGTAAATTTAGCATTGCCAAGAGCTGGTGAAATTTCTAGAGCAACAGTTATGGCAAACTACGAGAAAATCCCATTCGAAAAAGGATTTGGAACCATTGTAGCAGAACGTATTGCAGACTTAATTATGATGCTTTCTATTGTAGCAATTACACTCTTTGTTCAATTCGATTTTATTTACAATCTACTTACAAAAAACTTTAATCCAATAAAAATTAGTATTGCTATCGTCGTTTTAATTATTGGATTCTATATTTTTTCATCCTTTGTAAAAAAAGCAACATCTGGCTTTTTATTAAAAATTAAAACCTTTGTTTCTGGTTTAATAGAAGGTGTTACAAGCATCTTTAAAATGAAAAACAAATGGGCTTTTATCTTTCATACCGTTTTTATTTGGGTTATGTATGTTGCTATGTTTTGGGCAACAGTACCAGCAATTGAAGGTTTAAACGTGCCTTTTGGCGGAATTTTAATCGGCTTTATTGCTGGCGGATTTTCAATAGCAGCAACAAATGGCGGCATCGGTTTATACCCAATTGCGGTTGCTGGCGCGTTGGCTTTGTTTAATATTCCTACAGAACCCGCAACCGCTTTTGGCTGGATTATGTGGACCGCGCAAACTGCAATGATTATCGTTTTTGGAGGTTTAGCATTTCTACTTTTACCTATTTACAATAAGAATAAATAATTTCGAGTAATTTTTTAGAAAAATTGTATCGAGAACTTGGGCGTTCCCTAAAGGTCGCGCTTTCTCTACTCGCTTTTTTTGTAAAAAACAAAAAAGAGCTCAAACAAACCGTTCAATCGCTAACGCAACTATTTGCCAGCTTTTAGAATATTTTATCAACTTTAAAAGTTATTTATAAATTGGTATCTTTGATAAAAAGCAACTTCCATGAACACAGAAGAAACTGACACTAAAATTGTTGCATATACTGTTAGTAGAGAAGCATTAACCAAAGAAAAGTATATTCAAAAAGTAAAAGAAGCAGAAAAACGAATGGAAGAAGGGCATTTTACAACTCATGAAGATTTATTAAAAGAGATGCAATCTTGGTAAGTTAATAACTTTCAAGACCTCACAGGTATTTAATTCCTGTGAGGTCTTTTTATTTTTAATAAAATAGCTAAACTTTATTTTATGAGATTGTAGAAACTTGTAACTTTACCAACTTTCAAACTTTAGAAACTCTTTTTAAATGTCAAAAATCAAAACAACTTTTTTCTGTCAAAATTGTGGAACGCAACATGCAAAATGGGTTGGGCAATGTGGCGCTTGTAAAGAATGGAATACCATTGTAGAAGAAGTAATTCACAAAGAAGAAAAACGCGTTTGGAAACAATCTACAACAGCAAAACAAAGCGTAAACAAACCTTTAAAAATTGCCGATATTCAGTTAAATCCCGAAGAACGGGTTGTTACAAATAACAACGAATTAGACACCGTTTTAGGTGGTGGATTGGTAAAAGGTTCTGTTACACTTTTAGGTGGTGAACCAGGAATTGGAAAATCAACTTTATTACTGCAAGTTGCTTTAAACATCAGTCAAAAAGTATTGTATGTTTCTGGTGAAGAAAGTCAATCTCAAATAAAAATGAGAGCAGAAAGATTAGAAGGTAAAAACTCTAATTGCTTAATTTTAACAGAAACGAACACTCAAAATATCTTCAAAAATATTGAAGAAACAGAACCAGAAGTTTTGGTTATCGATTCTATTCAAACACTACACACAAGCTCGATTGAAGCTTCTCCAGGAAGTATTTCTCAAATTAGAGAAACTGCTGCAGAACTCATCAAATTTGCCAAAGAAACTGCCACTCCAGTTTTATTAATTGGTCATATTAACAAAGAAGGAAATATTGCTGGTCCAAAAATTTTAGAACACATGGTAGATGTTGTTTTGCAATTTGAAGGCGACAGAAATCATACCTATAGAATTTTAAGATCTCAAAAAAACAGGTTTGGCTCTACATCAGAATTAGGAATTTACGAAATGCTTTCCAACGGATTACGAGAAATTTCAAATCCGTCAGAAATATTAATTTCTAAAAAAGACGCAGATTTAAGCGGAACGGCAATTGCATCAACTTTAGAAGGCATTCGCCCTTTAATGATAGAAATTCAAGCGTTAGTTTCTACGGCAGTTTATGGAACGCCACAGCGCTCTACAACAGGTTACAACTTAAAACGTTTACACATGATTTTGGCTGTTCTTGAAAAAAGAGCAGGTTTTAAATTAGGTGCAAAAGATGTATTTTTAAATATTACTGGAGGTATAAATGTAGATGATCCTGCAATTGATTTAGCAGTTGTAGCTGCAATTTTATCATCCAATCAAGATATTGCCATCAATCCAAATGTATGTTTTGCGGCAGAAGTTGGTTTGGCTGGCGAAATTAGGCCAGTTTCTAAAATTGATCAACGAATTTTAGAAGCCGAAAAACTGGGTTATAAAACCTTTGTTGCATCGAAATACAATAAAATAACTTCAAAAAAACATGCTATAAAACTGATTTTAGTTGGTAAAATAGAAGAAGCTTTTGCTACTTTATTCGCTTAGCTTTTTGCATTTAACAACCGAATCAAAATCATAACATGTTTTTTCTGTAAACTTATAAATCACAAAAAATTTATTTTGTAACTTTTAAAACATCCGCAATAATGCGCTCTAATTCTGGTTTTGGTAACGCTCCGTTTGCCATTTGTGGCTGCCCTTCTGCAGGACAAAATAACATAGAAGGAATACTTCTAATTCCGAATGCAGCAGCTAATTCTTGCTCAGCTTCCGTATCTATTTTATAAATATCCAATTTGTCTCCATATTCTTCTGAAAGTTGTTCTAAAATTGGCGCTATCATTTTACAAGGTCCACACCAATCTGCATAAAAATCGATTAAAGCGGGTCTTTTTCCTTCAAATTTCCAATCTTTATTTTCTTCAAAATTAAAAACCTTTTTTAAAAAGGTTTCTTTCGTTAAATTTTCTGTCATCTTTTAATATTATTTTTCTTCTTTTATGTGAAAATAGTCGTTTTTATGCTTCACAAATTACAAAAATCACAGAATAAAAATCTGAAACATTAAAAGTAATTATATAAACCTTTTACAAAGATGAAAAAATCCTTTTATTTTTCTAATAGATTAATTATTCGTTTTCTTTATATTTGTAAAATATAAAACCCTCCTGTTTCAGCAGAAGGGTCTTAATTTAAATAAGAACTTCATAAAGAAGTATTACCTATTTCAACAACTCGCTCAAGATAAGTACGATAAGGTAAATTCGGTTTAATTTTTTTTTCTTCATTGAAAATAAAATTTAAGATTAAACAAAAGCTTAATTAGAACGCCAATTCTTTTTCGGCTTTTTTTTTTGTTATTTGCATTAAAGAATGCGCTACTCCCTGAATAAGAGAGATAAAACTTATAGATATAAGTTTTTTTTTAATCAATAGGTCATAAAAATAATTTTGTGGTTATTCAACAAATATACTTCATGTACCTCTATAAATTATCATAGATATTTCAATAAAAACATGTAAAATACTGTTTATCATACAACTAAAAATATATAAACACTGAAAAGTTAACAAATAATTTAATTATCGTACATTTAAATTGTTTTTAGATAAAGTAAATAAAAATGTAGATTATAAACATTGTTTATACAAAAAAGTAATTGTTTTAAAACGTTCTTCAATTAAAAACTATTTAATAACTTCTAGTTTTAAGTGATATTAAATTTTAGAATCTATGTCGAATAAATTAATCACTCCCGCTTTGTTTACAAGCTAAATTTTTGTTTCTTGTAAAGAAGAAAACAAAGAAATATAGATTTGAAGTACCCAAAAACAAATAAAAAACCAGTCATAGAAAATTTTTTCGAAACTACAGTTGTCGATAATTATAGATGGCTAGAAGACGATAAAAGTGCAGCAACAAAAGCTTGGGTTAAAACCGAAAATGAAGTTACTAACAACTATTTAAGCAAAATTCCTTACAGAGAACAATTAAAAGATCGATTATCAGAATTATGGAATTACGAAAAAATAGGAACTCCATTTATTGAAGGCGATTACACGTATTTTTCTAAAAATAACGGATTGCAAAACCAGAGTGTTATCTACAGAAAAAAAGGTGATGGTGAACCAGAAGTATTTTTAGATCCAAATACTTTTTCTGAGGATGCAACTACTTCTTTAGGTTCTTTAAGTTTTTCTGAAGATAGTAAAACAGCTGCGTATTCTATTTCTGAAGGTGGTTCTGATTGGAGAAAAATAATCATTATTGATACCGAATCTAAAATGATTACAGAAGATACTTTAGTTGATATTAAATTTTCTGGCGTTTCTTGGTACAAAAATGAAGGTTTCTACTACTCAAGTTACGATAAACCAAAAGGAAGTGAATTATCAGCAAAAACAGATGAACACAAATTATATTATCACAAATTAGGAACACCACAAAAAGAAGATGTCGTTATTTTTGGCGGAATTCCATCAGAAAAACATAGATATGTTTTTGGATCTTTAACAGAGGATTATAAGTATTTAGTGATTTCTGCACAAGTCTCTACATCAGGAAATAAATTATTTATCAAAGATTTATCAAATCCAAATAGTACATTAATTACAATTTTAGATCATGTAGAAAGTGATACACACGTTATTGACAACAGAGGAAGTAAATTGTATTTAATTACAAATTTAAATGCGCCAAATAAAAAAATTATTACTGTGGATACTACAAATCCTACATCAGAAAACTGGAAAGATTTTATTCCAGAAACAGAAAATGTGTTAAGCATTTCCACCGGCGCAGGATTTTTATTTGCAAATTATATGGTTGATGCAGTTTCAAAAGTTTTACAATACGATTTGGATGGAAACTTACTTAGAGAAATTAAATTACCAGGTGTTGGTTCTGCAGGTGGTTTTAGCGGAAAAACAACTGCTAAAGACTTGTATTTTTCATTTACAAATTACAATACGCCTGTATCTTCTTTTCAATTAAATCCAACAAACGGCACGTATACTTCTTATTGGAAACCTTCAATTGCTTTTAATTTGGATGCTTTTGAAAGTAAACAAGTTTTTTACACCTCAAAAGATGGTACGAAAATTCCAATGATTATTACGCATAAAAAAGGGCTAGAATTGAATGGGAAAAATCCTACTATTTTATATGGTTATGGAGGTTTTAATGTAAGTTTAACGCCTGCTTTTAGCATTGCAAACGCTGTTTGGATGGAACAAGGTGGAATTTATGCGGTTCCTAATTTAAGAGGTGGAGGAGAATATGGAAAAAAATGGCATGACGCAGGAACGCAATTTAAAAAACAAAATGTCTTTGATGATTTTATTACAGCTGCAAAATTTTTAATATCAAAAAAATATACTTCATCAAAATTTTTAGCAATTCGAGGCGGCTCTAATGGCGGATTATTAGTTGGAGCAGTTTTAACACAAAAACCAACTTTAGCAAAAGTTGCTTTACCTGCTGTTGGCGTTTTAGATATGTTGCGTTATCATACATTTACTGCTGGCGCAGGATGGGCTTATGATTACGGAACCGCAGAAGACAGCAAAGAAATGTTTGAATATTTAAAAGGATATTCGCCAGTGCATACTGTGAAAAAAGGTATAGAATATCCTGCAATATTAATAACAACTGGCGATCATGATGACAGAGTTGTGCCATCACATAGTTTTAAATTTGCGGCTGAATTGCAAGATAAACAGTGTGGAGAAAATCCTACTTTAATCAGAATAGAAACCAACGCGGGGCATGGAGCAGGAACACCAGTTGCAAAAACAATAGAACAATATGCAGATATATTTGGTTTTACGTTATTTAATATGGGTTTTAAACAATTACCAAATCCGACAAAGGCTAAAAAATAAAAAGTTAAAATATGTAACATTGATACAGTAAAATCTACTAACATATAATTCAGTTAATCAATCAAATACACACAAAATGAGAAACATTAAAAAAGCTTTTTATACTACTGCAGTAGTTTTTATAGCGTTTATGTCTTGTAAAACAGACAAGCCAGAAGAAAAAACTCCTGGAATTGCCCTAGAAAATATGGATAAAACCGTAAAACCTACCGATGACTTTTTTAGACATGTAAACGGAACTTGGTTAGACAAAACAGAAATTCCAGACGATCAAACTTCTTGGGGTGGTTTTAATCAATTACGTAAAAAAACAGATGCAGATGTTTTAACTATTTTAAATAAAGCCATAGAAAATAGTAATTTTCCTAAAATAAAAGATGCTAAAGGAAACGAAATAGATTCAGATCAAGAAAAAGCAGTAAACTATTACCAAACCATAATGGATACCGTTGCTAGAAACACACAAGGCAAAGCACCTGTAATGCCTTATTTAGCAAAAGTAGATGAACTTAAAACAAAAAAAGATATAGAAACCTATTTAACAAACATGGCTCCTTATGGCGGTGGTGGTTTTTATGGTTTTGGTGTTTTTAATGATCTAAAAAATAGTAGTCAATACGCAGGTTATATGAGCAGTGGTGGCTTAGGTTTGTCTAGAGATTATTATGTTGATGCTAAAGTAAAAGACAAGCTAGAAAAATACGAGGTTTTTGTAGCAAAAATGTTACAAGAATTTGGTGATGATGCAACTACGGCTAAAAAAAATGCCGCTACTATTGTTGCTTTAGAAACTAGTTTGGCAACACCAATGATGTCTAAAGAAGAAAGTAGAGATATTCGTAAAATCTACAATCCAATGACGGTTGCAGAATTACAAAAACTAGCGCCTTCAATAGATTGGCAAGCACATTTAAACGGAATTGGCGTTACAAATTTAGAAACTGTAATTGTAACAGATCCTGGATACTTTAAAGCTTTAGGTGCTATTTTTGCAAAAACCTCTGTAGCAGATATTAAATTATTATTACGCTGGAACACTATTAATAGTTCTTTAGGTTCTTTATCTACAGATTTAGAAACTGCAAATTGGGAGTTTTATTCTAAAGAAATGCGTGGTGCTAAAAAACAACGCCCAAGAGATGAACGTGCTTTGGGTAGCTTAAACGGTGCTGTTGGTGAAGCTTTAGGAAAACTATATGTAGAAAAAATGTTTCCGCCAGAAGCTAAAGAAAAAGCCAAAGAAATGATAGACAATGTAATGCTTGGTTTCGAAGCTAGAATTGCACAATTGCCATGGATGAGTGCAGTTACTAAAGAAAAAGCTTTAGAAAAATTACACAAATTAACGGTTAAAATTGCTTACCCTGATGTTTGGAAAGATTATTCTGAATTGCAGGTAAAAGGCTTAAAAGAAGGTGGTTCTTATTTTGAAAATGCAATAAACGTCACCAAATGGAATTACAATAAAAATATGGATAAATTAGGTAAAGAAGTAGATAGAACTGAATGGGGAATGTCACCACAAACCGTAAACGCCTACTTTAATCCTGTGAATAATGAAATTGTTTTTCCTGCGGCAATTTTACAACCGCCTTTTTATGATTATAAAGCTGATGAAGCTGTAAATTATGGTGGAATAGGAGCTGTTATTGGGCATGAAATTTCACATAGTTTCGATGATTCTGGTGCTCGTTTTGATGGCGATGGAAATTTAAAAAACTGGTGGACAGAAGATGATTCTATAAAGTTTAAAGAAATTGGCGGGCAATTAATTAAACAATATTCAGACATTATTGCTATAGATTCTATGCACTTAAATGGTGAATATACATTAGGAGAAAATATTGGAGATTTAGGTGGTGTACAAGCTGCTTACGAAGGTTTACAAATTTTCTTAAACAAAAACGGAAGACCAGAAAATATTGATGGTTATACTCCAGAACAACGTTTTTTCCTTTCTTGGGGAACCATTTGGAGAACAAAAATGCGTGATGAAGCTTTAAAGAATTTAATTATGACAAATCCTCATTCACCAGGAATGTACAGAGCATACATGCCACTTAAAAATGTAGATGCATTTTACAAAGCGTTCGACGTTAAAGAAGGAGATAATATGTATTTAAAACCAAAAGACAGAGTTAGAATCTGGTAAGATTAAAAACTTATATGCTAATTTTCTCTGCTAAAAATTATGCTTAGAAAAAGCATTCAAGAAAATTCTTGAATGCTTTTTTGTTTGTTCACATGTAAGAGCAGTTAAATTATTCTTTTTTCAACCCAACTTTATGACCAAAGAAGGCATAATATAAAATTACCAAATAACACGGTAATAGAATCCAATATCCAAAAGAAGAAGCTTCTGCTAAAGCACTTGGTTCTAGTATTCCTGATGTAATTAATGCTACTTTTTTATGATCTACCAACGCACCATATAAAGGCGGAATAATTGCACCTCCAGAAATTGCCATAATTAACAAAGCCGATCCTGTTTTAGTAAATTTACCTAAACCTGTTAATGCTAAAGGCCAAATTGCTGGCCAAACTAACGCATTTGCAATACCTAAAGCTGCCACAAAAAGCACAGAGGTAAATCCGGTAGTTAAAACAATACAAAACGATAAAATGATTCCTAAAATAGCACTTGCCTTTAATGCAAAAGACTGACTGATATATTTTGGAATTAAAAAGACCCCCAAAGCATAAGTTACCACCATTGCCATAAGCGTAAATAAGGTAAAGAACTTCGCCTCCTCAACCGGAATGTTTAAAGAGATTCCGTAGGAAATAATTGTATCACCCGCAACTACCTCTACACCAACGTATAAAAATAACGCCAATACGCCTAACCATAAATGTGGAAACTGAAAAATACTTGTTTTCGCTTTTTTGCCGATTTCAGAAACTTTAATAGGTTGCGCTTCTACATTTGGTAAAGGTGCTTTTCTTATTAAAATTCCTAATAAAAATAACACTACAGCCATTACAATATAAGGTGCAACCACGCTATCTGCCATGGTGTTTAATACATTTGCTTTCTCTGCCTCATCAACCACCAATAATTTTTCTTTAATACTGCCTATACCAGAGAGTAAAAGAGTTCCAAAAATTACAGACCCTAAAGATCCTGCAACTTTATTCGCAATTCCCATAATAGCAATTCGTTTTGCAGCGCTTTCCATTGGGCCTAAAATGGTTATATATGGATTTGAAGCGGTTTGTAATAAAGTCATACCAGCGCCTTGAATAAAAATTGCTAATAAAAAAAGCCAATAGGTTCTTGCTTCTGCTGCAGGAATAAAAATTAATGCGCCAATTGCCATAGTAATTAATCCTAAAGACATTCCTTTTTTATACCCTATTTTATTAATGATATAAGATGCAGGCAACGCCATAACCACAAAAGAAATATACGATGCAGAGGCAACAAGGTAAGACTGTGCGTCTGTTAACTCGTTAATGGTTTTCATAAACGGAATTAACGCACTGTTTACCCAAGTAACAAACCCGAAAATAAAAAATAATCCCGCAATAATAAGAATGGGTACTAAGGTGTTTTTTTGTTGATTTTGTGTCATGTATTATTTTTTTGTCTTATTGATATTGTTATACTTACAATTTTTTTTATGCATCCCTTTGAGACCACTTCTTTCGTCTTAATGCTAAATAACATTCAAAATATTACACAATTTGAAAGTAATACACACCCATAAACTTTACCGCAAATTACAAAAGAATATTGGAAGTATTCTTAAAATTATTAGGTAGACACATATATTTTATCAAACTTTTATAGCTTATAACTTTTCCTTTTCCATATAGATAACATCTAATTACATTTCACCATGTTACTCATCATAACTAATGAAAAGCAAGTACAGTATACTACTTTTTAAGCATAAAATTAATTATATCTTGTTCTATGATTGTTCTTTTTGATGTACATAAAATTATCAAAAATGATAAACTATGAAGCCTATTTGTATTTTAATATAAACCTTTGCTCAATTAATGTAGCTTTATACATAACCACCAACACCTTTAAACTTCTCTACAAATGCAACAATCTTTTAAAAAACCATTACATATTTTGGTATCGAATGCATAAAAATTTCAATTTTTATCTATATTCTAAACATGCAGCAATACAAAGAATGTACAATTTATTCCCCTAAAAAAAGATTTTCTAATAGATTTAGGCTGTTATTTTTAGTTGATATATGCGCTTAAAAGATACTTTTTGATGCAAGAAAAAAGCTTCTAGCGCAAGAATTAGAGGTTTAAAAAAGAAAAAAATGTCTAAAATAGCCCCTTTTAGAATTCAAAAACACCTTTTTTGAAGCGAAAAACAAAGCTAAAACCACTAAAAAAGAGGTTGAAAATTGCATCAGGATGCAATTTGACCAAAAAAGGGGTAAAAAAGCAACAAAAAAACATATTTATGTATTGCTTTTTAATAAAAACACAAGATCAGCCCGCATTTAAGACCATAAACCTATGTATACTAACTACCAGAAAAACAATTGAATTTTACAATGAACTTACGTATAAAAATTAAAGTAAATTTTATTGATGTATTATACTACATCAACTAAAAAAAATACAGTATTACCACATTATAACATGCATTGTTTGCCATTAAAAAAAGTGAGTAAAAAAAACTCTTATAAACCATTTGTTTAAAAGAGTTTTTTTTTGGGGGGGGACTATTACCAAAAGTATGTACGTTAACATATTAGAATTAGATTTTTAAGAATTTAATCCTATTCTCAAATATAGCAAAAAATAGTTTAAAATCAGAACCAAATTTCTACATACAACTCTTTAAAAGCGATAGCACTCGTTTTTGTATTACTTAAGGTGATGTATTTGTTTATTTCTTTAAGGCGATTTGCACCAGAAGGATGTGTAAATGTTTCACCACCTAAAATTAGCTTTAAATAAGCTAAGTCTTCTTTTAAAGCTTCAAAATAAATAGGTGCTTTTGTTTTGATAAGGTGAATGGCAATTAAATCTGCTAAATATTCTGATTTTTGATATTCATTTACAAACGCCCCATTAGTAACATACCCTTCTAAATGAAACAAACGCGCTTGAGGTAACGTAGCAATATGGGCAACTTCGTGCGTTAAAGCAAATAACTGTATACTTTTTTTTGATAAATTTACCAACCCCATACTTACCTCTACATACCCAAAAGAAGCACCTGCATTTATACCCATATCATCTTTTATAATTTGAAATTCTATAGGTATATCTATTGCATTATAATCTGAGAATAATGGAATTATGGTATCGTTATACAATTGTTTTAACTTTGCTTCATTATCTAAAACAGTAGTTTCTTCATCATCAAATATATCTGTTTTATTTTCTTTTAAATCATTACTACACATACAACATAGTAACAACAGCACAAAATATATGTATTTTTTCATAGGTATAATTTTTATAAAAAAAGGAACACTCTAATTAAAAAGTGTTCCTTTAAAGGGTATAATATTTAGTTCTATTTACATTAACTATTTCTTAGTATGTAAATGTTTTTTCTACTGTAGCTAAACCATCAAAATAAGTATAAGATGATTTTGTTGGGTAATTATCTGTATTATACTCGTAAGTAATAGCATCGTCTGCTAAAGTTCCAGAAACTGGGTTGTTGGTGTTTACTAACTGAATTGCTGCATGTATAGCTGAATATGCTGCTGGATATTGACCTTTAAATGGGTTGTTTTTATCATCGTATGTTGCAACATAATCATCTCCATATCTTGTTTCTACAGTTACATTACCATCAACAATTGTAAAAGCTACTTCTGTAGTAGCGTCTGCATCTGTATGATCTGTTCTAACTTCTTTACTTAAATTTCCAGCTGCATCATAACTATATGCGTAAGTATACGTTAATGTACCGTCATTAGAGTAAAGTGCTTCTACAATTTGACCTGCATCATTATACTCGTATACAGTGCTTTCTTTAGCTTCTGTACTCTTTTTTTCGATAACTTGGTTTTTATCATCGTAAATTATGGTATACTCAGCAGTAATTAGTGTACCCCAATCGTCTAATTCTACAGAATAAGAGCTTACAAAATTTGATTCGTTATACGTATACGTTGTTATTGAGTTTTCTCCAAATAAATCTGCAATTTGGTACGTAAGCAATTGAGAACCACTACCAACTTCTCCTTTAATATTAATAGTTACGCTATATTCTTTTGTTGTAACGCCATCTTCTGCAGTTACCACAAACGACATCGCTTCACCGTCTACAAAAGAAATAACTTCGCCTGATGCTGGTGTAATTGTTGCACCGTCTGAAATAACCATTGTTGGTGTTACAGCAGAAATATCTGTACCAAAAGGAACATCTATAGTAATTGCACTTCCTAAATCATAAGTAATGTCATCTGCATCTACATCGTTTATAGAAATTGTAAAATCGGTAATTGTTGCTAGTGTTGATAAAGATATAGGATCATCATCATTAGAACATGAAACTGTTGTGATAGCGAATGCTACAAAAAGACTTAAAATCGAAAAAATTTTCTTCATTATTTATTTATTTATTTGTTATACTTTTATTTTTATAAATTCGGATTATTAATGGTGGCATCATCAGGAAATGGAATTGTATACCTAGCATCATTTTTATCTAATTGATAGGTTTCACCATCGTAAGTTTTTGTAAGTAAAGGCTGTGTAGTTCTTCTTAAATCGTTCCATCTATGCCCTTCAATTGCAAATTCTCTTCTACGTTCTTCTAAAATTTCTGTTAGTAGATCACCTGCATTTAATGCATTAACTTTTAGTGTATAAGCCGCCATCCCATCTGATGTATATCTGTTTACTGCTAACTCAAGTAGTTTTTCTTTTGCTTCTGTTGATGCATTTAGTTGAGCGTAACTTTCTGCCTGAATTAAATACATTTCTGCTGTTCTAAAAGAACTTTTAAATTTGGTTTCGGCACTTTTATTAGAATGATAAGTACCATCACTATCTTTATAAAAATAACTTGCAAAACGTAAATCTTCTGCTTGATTATAAATAGATAATAAATTCTCTGAAATACTTGCATTAGATGTAATATCGAAAGAAGATACTTTTTCTAGTGCTAAAATTGCTTCTACCGAGTTATATTCTGATGGCATTATAGAATTATCAGAATTTAAATTTTGTAGACCACTATTAATCGATAAAGCTTCTGAAGAAGATGTTATTGCCTTTTCCCATTCTTTTTGGTATAGATAAACACGAGCTTTAAAAGCTTTAACAGCTAGTGTAGAAAAACGGTACTTATACCCAGATTCTTGAGTATCTGTATTTATGAGTATTTCCGCCTCATTAAGATCGTTTAAAATTAAATTATAAACCTCTTGTACTGTTGCTCTAGTGTATTCTTTTTCAGAATCGTATACTGTAGTTATAGGCACACCAGCATCTTTACTTGCAGTTGCAGCATTAAAAGGTTTTGCATATAAATTAATTAAATCGAAATATTGCAAGGCTCTTAAAGCATAAGCTTCTCCTAATAATTGTTCTTTTTCTAAAGTATCACCTATCATAGTATCTGCATTATTTATAACATGATTGGTGTAAAATATGATGTTATAAATTGTAGCATAAGGATATGCAGTAGTTAACGGACTTGGGTTTAAATCGTTCCAAATAAAAAGATCTTCGTACTGTTCTATACCTACAGAACTAGTACTTAAACTTAATTCATCTGATCTGTAAGTTGTTAATACTTTAGAGTTTTTTGTAATGGCATAAGCTGCAGTTAAAAAACTTCTGTAATCATTTACACTTTTAGGTATAATTTGGCCTGTTGGCTCTATATCTAAATAGTCATCACAAGCAATAAAACTTAGTGAAAAAACCAGTATATATATTATTTTTTTCATGAATATTATTTTTTAAAACGTAAGGTTAAATCCTACAGAAATAATTTTAGGTATTGGTTGAGCGTAAATACTACCATAAGTTTCTGGATCGAAGAAACCATCGTAATTAGTACCAATAACAAATAAATTGCGCCCTTCTATGTTAAAATTTAAACTAGAGAAATTTAATTTTTCGACGGCTTTTTTAGGGAATGAATAGCTAAACTTAATGCTGCTAATACGTAAATAAGAGATGTCTTTAATCCAAATATCTAAATCATCGTAAGTTCTACCATCATCAGAAGAGTTAAACCAATTATATACTAAATCAGTATCAAAACCTGGTGTATTAAAACCAATTAAGGCAGGTAGGTTACCTTTACCTGCTTTTAAAATATCGGTACTATAATTATTGCCTGGTTGTGCTTGAGTTAAATTATAACTTGGTGTGGCTTTTACAGTTTGCTTAAGATTAAAGTTGGTTAAAATACGTAAGCCAAATTGCTTGTATGTAAAACTATTATTAAAACCACCACTAAATTTTGGAGTAGCATCACCAATATAAGAATATAAATTTCTGTGTTCTTCTCTTGTTAGTTGACTACCATCTGTACCTTCTTCTAAATTATAAAAATCTACTGCTGATACTTTTACACCATCTCTCCAAAATAATGGAAGACCATTACTGTCTAATCCTGCTGTTTTAATACCAAAAATAGCTGTAGAACTATACCCTTTTAAAGAGGGTTTAAAATCTTCTTCTCTAATTTCTATATCTTCTACAATACTTTTGTTATGAGAGATGTTGAAACTTGACGACCATTTAAAATCATCTTTTTTAATATTAACAGTATGTAATAAAAATTCGAACCCTTTGTTACTAACACTTGCCCAGTTGGTATTTATAAAACTAAAACCACTTTCTAAAGGAACAGATTGTAAGCCTATTAAATCTGTACTTGTTCTGGTATAATAATCACTTGTTATATGAATTCGATTATCAAGTAATCCTAAATTGAATCCAATATTAGACGATACCGTTTTTTCCCATCTAAGATTTGCATTTGGTGCACTAGTTGCTCTAATAATCTCTTCGCTTGTACCTGGTAAAATAGTCTCTGTATAATACTCACCAATTACATATGGAGATGTAGATTTATCAATATTACCTTGTACACCATAAGAAGCACGTATTTTAAAATCGCTAATAAAATCTATATCAGATATAAAATCTTCTCTAAACACATTCCACGACCCAGCAACAGACCATAAAGGTAAATATCTATATTTAGGATTTACCCCAAAAAGGTTAGAACCATCGTATCTTAAACTCGTAAAAAAAGTATATTTTTTATCTAAAGTATAAGATGCTGTTCCAAAAAATGAAGCATATGCGTTTTCATAATACGATTTACTGTACGTATCGAATAAAGAATTTGTTAAAGCTCTTTCGTCTGTTATGGCAATTGTTGTTAGTGTATTTGCATTAAAACCAAAGCCTTTTGCATGGATTTCCGTTTTTTTATTCCTTCTGAATTCTGTACCAATCATAACATCTAGCTCATGCCTATTGTTAAATATTGTGCTGTAGTTTGCTGTGGTTTTCCAATTATATTGAAATACATCAGAATTCCAATTTTGAATTATTCCGCCTTTTGGCATGTAATATGCAGAACCACTTGAGGTATTATACTGAGATCTTTGTTCGTATTTTCTTGTATAATAACTTTCTTCGTCACTAAATTTTTCTGTTTTATCAAAATCTAACTGTAAACCTAATTGACTATTAATTTCAAAGTCTTTTGCAATCTTATAATTTACATCTAAAATAGCTTTTAAAGAGTTAGATATTAATTCGTAGTTTGTGTTTTCTCTTTCTTCTAAAACATTATAATTTAAATTTAGATCAGATCTTTCAACTAAATCAGGATCATAAACATAATCTCCATTTTCATCTGTAAGTGATAAATACGGGTTTGCAGTTCTTGAATAATAAGAAGGATTTGTGTAGGCATCTGCACCTGTAATGTAAGAACTTGTTTTTGTTTGACTACCAAAAAGAGAGACACCAACTTTTAATTTATCATTAATAGAAAACTTATCTTTAAGTGTAACATTATAACGTTGTTGCCCTGTGCCCGTAGTTGTACCTTTCTGATCAAATAAACCTGTAGAAAAATAATAGTTATTCTGATCATCTCCTCCAGAAATACTTACACTGTACTGTTGATTAACGGCAGTTTGGTATAACTGATCTCCCCAATTAGTGTTGGTTTGTTTTAAATTATTTATTTCGTTTTGTGTATTTAGTGAAAGACTTTCAAAACCATTATTTTGAAAGTTATCATATTCCCCATAATAATTTAAAATTCTAGCAACACTACCTCTATCTTGCTGATAAGTTAAGTCTGAACGACCTGCCAAATACAATTCGAAATCTACTTTTTGGCTAGAATTCATTAAATTTAATTTACTAAAATTAGGCTTTTGTGTAACGAAAAAATTTCCATTAGCCTGTATACGCATAGACCCTTTTTTACCACTTTTACTTGTAATAACAATAACTCCATTGGCTGCTCTTGCTCCATAAATAGAAGTAGCAGAGGCATCTTTTAAAACAGTAATACTTTCTATATCTTCTGGATTTAAACCTGCAATAGGATAAGATTCTAAATTATCTATATTGTCTTTATCTCTAAAATCTTCGGGTATATCGCTTCCGTCTAAAGGAATTCCGTCTAAAACCCAAAGAGGATCAGAAGAACCATTTAAGGTTGCACTACCACGAATTACTATTTTAGCGGGTGCTCCTGGAGCTCCACTAGTAGGCTGAACTACAACACCTGCTATTTGACCCGTTAACATATGATCTATACTTGAAACCCCTGATTGCTCTATTTCTGCCACCTTAATTTTCTCGTAAGCCGATGTTATTTTACGTTTTTCAATTTTTTGATAACCCGTTATAATAATTTCGTCTAAAACTTCATCGCTTTCTTTTAATACAATAGTGTAATTTGTTTTTTCAGCAGAAACAGCAATTTTTTCTGTTTCGTAACCGATATAAGAAACTAAAAAGTATTTTATATCTTGACGGATAGTTAGCTTAAATTCTCCATCAAAATTGGTAGTTGTACCTAACATTCTACCATCTATAACACCTTCTGTATTAGATTTGCTTCCGATAATTGCAGATGACACATAGACTGAAGCGCCTATAATAGGTGTTTTGGTAGTTTTATCTACGACTTGACCAGTAATTACTTTTTGGTTTTGCCCCATAAGTATCGCTGGAATAAAAATTAATAAATATATTAACCTTTTCATGTTTTAGTTTTTCAAATTATAAGTTATTCTTGCAATCAAATCGCTATAATGCTCTTTGGTTGCTCTGTCTCCTTTTCTTTTCTTTTTTTCTAATAACCTTAATGCTTTCTCTAAAGCAGCTCTTTTATTTGTTCCGATATCCGCAACTCTAGGTAAATAAGAGAAATGAATGTTTTTAAACTTATTAGTGTCGTTAGAAATGGTGTTTTCTTTCGTTTTTTCTAAAAGTTTATTTCTATCTACGGTTAAAACATCGATATAATTTTTCTGGGTAATACGATCGAACATATCTAAAGACAGTCCTTTTTTTGTTTTCTTAAATATCGCATCAAAAAGAGTATCAAATAAATATTCTTCTGTAAAAGCTTCTTCTTTATCATTTGATAAAACTTGATTCTCTGTAATACGCATTAAACGATCTGTTTTAACCAAAGCATAAATTACATTTGTTTGATAAATACGCAGCATAGATACGGGAGAGTAGTAACGCTCGCCATCTGGCGCATCTCTTACCGCAAATATCTTATTTGTTATTTGTGGTGTAAACAGCCACTTTTGAGGCATTATTGCATTGTTAATTAAATAATTAAGCGCCTTTTTTTGAAACGCACCAGATACTGGTTTAAAAGTATCTTTGCCATCGCCAGAAACAGTATTGTTTACATAAACACCCCCAATATTTGCCATAACATGATTATTATAAAGCTCCCACTGATCAATTACAGATTTATATAATTTTGATGCTTTGTAATAATCTTGCCCTTCTTCGTTTGTCCATTTTAAAATATTAGGCATTATCCTTTTTAAGTTTTTTAAACCATATTCACTTGCTTTAATAGCATTATCGCCTAAATCTTCGCTTTGAGATCTTGGATCTACAATACTATTTTGTTGCGCTCCATAAAAATACAGGGGATCGTTTTCATGTTTACGAATCCATTGGTTTAAAATAGGTAACTCTTCATGAGCGGTTTTATTTTGTATCCATCTATATCCCCAATTGATTGCATAAGTATCGTAAACACCTATTTTAGGAGTAATATCTACTACATTATCTTCTGGCTGAGCTACATAGTTAAATCTAGCATAATCCATAATAGATGGTGCTGTACCGCCCATTTTAGAAGTAAATGTTCTCGATCTTAAAGAATCTACAGGATAACTAAAAGAAGCGCCCATATTGTGTTTTAATCCAAAGGTATGCCCAACTTCATGAGAAGACACAAAACGAATTGCTTCTCCCATATGTGTATCAGAAAACTTATTACCTCTAGCTTTAGCGTCTATTGGGCCTGTTTGTACACGAATCCAAGCATGTAAACCTTTCATTAAATTGTGCCACCAAATAATATCTGCTTCTAAAATTTGACCACTTCTAGGATCTACAACAGACGGTCCCATAGCATTTTGCTTTTCTGATGCTGCGTACGTAATTACAGAATAACGAACATCATCTGCATCAAAATCTATATCATTATCCGAAGGAAATTTAACTTTAACAGCATTTTTAAATCCGGCAGCTTCAAAAGCTACACTCCAATCATAAACACCCTTTTCTATATAAGATCTCCATTGTTTTGGTGTTGCTGGGTCTATATAATATACTATTGGTTTTTTAGGTTCTACTAATTCACCTCTGCTATAAGCTGCTATGTCTTTATCTTTTGGCTCTAAATTCCAACGTGTAATCATGTGTCTGATTTCTACCTCATGCTGACTGTCTGAATAATATTCCATTGGAATACTAAAAAAACCAATACGATGATCATCAAACCGTGGTTTCATAATTTTAGTCGGCAATAATACAATGTTTATTGTTACCCCAATTGTTAGTGGTAATTCTGCACTGCCAGCTTCTTTTACACCTGTAGTTACTATTGATTTAACTACAATATTTTCTGGAAAAGATTTAATTGTTTCTATTTTAGAAAGTTTGGTTTTTACACTTCCACCTAAGCCAATATTTGTAAGCACATCGCTAAAACTCTTCTCTTTTCCGTTAAAAACTTTATTCACTTTTATAAATACTGATGTAGAATCTGTATTGTTCGCCTCAATATCAAATTCTTCTATAATCGATTCTCTAAAATTATCTTTAACGGATAATGAAATTGCATCATTTGTAGGAGATTGCACTCTTGGATTTATGGTTTTAACCCAAACTTTATTTGCTAATGTATCTTTATAAAAACGAACCATTTTGGTTTCGAAGGTCATTCCTTTATTTAAACCATGACCGTTTAAAGCATAAGGCACACTAGATACTTTATTTACGATAAGAAAATCTCTAGAAAGTAGCGAGTCTGGAATTTCGAAGTAATACTCATCCTTTAGAGTATAAAGATTAAAAACACCTTTTTTAACTTTAGCCTCTTTTAAAAATTTTTGATAATTCAGCTTTTTTGTATCTGATATATTGTTGCTGTCTTTTTTTGTTTCATCTTCTTTTTCTTGCGCAAAATTTGTGCTGCAAATAAAAAACAGCATGCAAAAAACAGTATAACGAATCAAGGCTTTATCCTTAAATGAAGTGTATTTCATGAAAATATAAATTGAGCTCCAAATTTTGATTAAATACTAAAGTTATTAAAACGAAAAGGAGTGAACGAAGTAAAATAAGGAGTGAAATGCTATTTTACATTAATAAAGGGTAGTGTGCAGATAAATTTACCATCTAAAATGGCTGTATTAAAGTTTTTAATTTGATAATATTGGTACGTATTCTCTAAATAAGTTAGCCCAATTTGATGACTATTCTCGTCTTTTTGCTTTCTTGGCATATAATTATTTATAACTTTTATCTTATCGTTTAAAATTATAACTTCTATAAATAATGGATTTTGTTTTGTAATGTTATTGTGTTTTATAGCATTTTCTACCAAGGTTTCTAAAGACAAAAAAGGTATTTTATTTTGCAATACTTTAGCATCACTTTTGTTAATTATAGAAACATTTAAACTATTATTAAACCGTATTTCTTGCAAAAACACATATTGTTGTAAAAAGGTAATCTCTTTTTTTACAGATATTAAATTACCATCTCTTTCCTCTAAAAGATATCTGTATACGTCTGCTAACTTTATAACAAATTGCTGAGATAATTCTGGATTTAAATCAATTAAAACATGTAAAGAATTTAAACTATTAAATAGAAAATGAGGATTCATTTTTTTCTTTAACTGATTTAATTGAAGTACTGCATTTTCTTTTTGATATTTTTCATTTGCATAAATTAACTGTTCTTTTTCTTCTAAAACCCTAAGATTTTCAACAAATTCTTTTTTTAATTGCAATCTGTAAACAATTAAAATAAGCATGAATGTAGCAAATGCTAAAGAACTGATCCAAGAAAAATAACGTTGTATGCTTTGTGTGGTTTCTTTTAAATGAATTTGAACAGGAAAACTAACAACAGTTATTAATGATGTATTGCTTATTTTTATGGTTTGATAATATCTTAGCACCTCTAAATCTAAAAATTCTGAAACAGCTTTAGATGTTAAAATATTTTTATTTCTAGGTACATAATAACCATTTATCTTAATTGTACTTTGCAACACTTTTTCTATAGAAATAGTATCGAAATAACCTTCTAACTTTTTTCCTATATATGTTGTGTCTGGATGCAAAATACAAACCCCGTCTTTGTTGGTTACCACCGTATATCCACCATCTCCTTTATATTTTTCAGAAAAATAGTTCCAAAAGTTTAATAAATCAACATCATAACCAAAAGTAACAGTAGTATCGTTTTTTAATTTTATAGCATATGTTTTTCTATAGAGTACTTTATTTTTACTAGTTAGTATGGTATCTCTAGTATTTTTTGTTTCTGATACATTTTTTTTACTGAGATAATTATGTATTTCTTTAGTGTATAAAGCATTCTTATTGGGACTATAAAAATCTACTGTATCATTTTTAGAAAATACGATAAACGTATTAGAAATATTTTGATTTTCTAAAGCCAAACCAGCTGTAAAAACTAGCTTTTCTTTTAATTCTTTGGTGGATGTTTTATTAGAATATTTAATAATTTGCTCAGCATCATTTAAATAACTATTCAATTGATTAAACTCGAAAAATACCACGTTTTCCTTATCCTTTAAATTACCTTGAATTAAATCTTCTACTAAATTTTCTGTAACAGAGGTAATTTTTGGTGTTATTAAAGCACTTCCTATAAAGTAAATAGCAATAAATAAGAAACTAATAAAAAAGTATTGCCTGTGTTGCTTAAATTTTAAGAATAAATTATTTGAAGCCATATTAACGATTTAACCAATCTTTAAAAGCAGTGATACGATTAGAACTTACAAAAATAAGATCTCTTGCATTTATTTGTGGTTGTAATTCTATTTTCAATCTATTGTGACTGTATTTTGCAATTTTTTTAATGGCTAAATGACTAATAATATATTTTCGGTTTATTTTAAAAAATTGATCTTTAGATAATTTATGCTCTAAACTAGAAATGGTGTCTGCATATAAATAACTTTCACCAGAAATTGTAAATATAAAAAGTGATTTATTTTCTGCCATAAAATAGGCAATTTGGTTACTTTCTATAGATCGAAAATTTTCTCCAATAGATACCAAAAAACGTTTTTGTTCTTCTTTTTTTTCGTTAGAATCTTTTAACTCTAAAATGTATTTATCTAGCTGTTTAAAATCTACTGCTGTGTTTTTATTAAAATTAATGTGCTTTTTTATAGCGTTTTCTAACCGAACCGTATCATAAGGTTTTAATAAATAATCGATAGCAAAAAACTGGAATGATTGTATGGCATATTGATCGAAGGCAGTTGTAAAAATTATAGGGGTTTTTATTTTTAAGGAATCAAAAATCTCAAAACTTTCTCCATCACCTAAATGAATATCGCTTAAAATAAGATCGCAAGTATTATTCTTAAACCATTCTATAGATTGCTCAACACTTTCTAAACGCTTTTTTATGGTTATAGGATACTCCATTTTTAAAAGCATTTTTTCTAAAGAATTTGCAGCTAAATCTTCATCTTCAATAATAACAATATCCATTCTTGTATTTTTAAGTTCTGTTTAGGCTGTAGTATAAAATATAATAAGATGTGCAAAAATAAACATAACCTACTATAAATCAACATATTTAACATCTAATTGCTATACTAATAAAACAATAAAGCCTTTCGATATTTCGAAAGGCTTTAGATAATTAAAGTGGTCCCACATGGACTCGAACCATGGACCACCTGATTATGAGTCAGGTGCTCTAACCAACTGAGCTATAGGACCGATAATTAAGGCTGCAAATGTACTATAATTTTTAAATTATTTGCAAATAAAATTAAAGAATAATTACACAGTTCTATTCATTAACCATAAACCAAACTCTCTTAAGCCCTCTTTATTACTTTTTGTGATATTCATTTTTGCTAAAGTGTTAAATGCCTTTTGGGTATAATGTTCTATTTGATGTTTAATTAATACAGGAATATCATTTAAATCAAAAATTCTTCTTATTTCTTCAATTTTAATAGAATTATCGTCTAGTTTTAGATTGTAATAATGCTTTAGCTTATTTCTATCTTTCTCATTCGCAACTTCTAAACATTTTAAATACAAAAATGTTTTTTTGTTTTCTATAATATCTCCACCAACTTGTTTCCCAAAGGTTTCTGGATCTCCAAAGGTGTCTAAATAGTCATCTTGTAATTGAAAAGCCAAACCTAAATTTAAACCGAAATCGTAAATTAAATTAGCATTTTCTTCATCTGTTTTGGCTACAATTGCCCCCATTTTTAAAGCAGCTGCAACTAAAACTGATGTTTTTAAACGAATCATATTTATATATTCGTCGATAGTTACATCATTTCTAGTTTCAAAATCTACATCTAATTGCTGTCCGTCGCAAACTTCTAAGGCAGTTTTACTAAATAATTTTGCTAATTTCTGAAAAACAATTGGTTCATAATTTTCGAAATACTGATATGCTAAAATTAACATGGCATCTCCAGAAAGTATGCCTGTATTTATATTCCATTTTTCATGAACGGTAACTTTACCTCTTCTTAAAGGCGCATCATCCATAATATCGTCATGAATTAACGTAAAATTATGAAAAACTTCAACTGCTAAAGCTGCTGGCATTGCTTTTTTATAATCCGAAGAAAAAATATCTGCAGCCATTAATGTTAAAACAGGACGTATTCTCTTACCTCCTAATTGCAATATATAATCGATGGGTTCATATAAGTTTTTAGGCTCATGAATCCATACTTTAGATTCTAAATACTGCAAAAACTCTTGTTGATATTGTAAAATGTTCAAATCTGTAATTTTTTGTAAAAATAATGTAAAGAAATTCTTCTTTTTAATGTTATTGTTAAAAAATCATTAAAACTTTGGAAACTTTATTTGTTTCTAAAGTTTCCATATGTATATTTGCACTCGAATTATGAAAGAAAAAATTTTAGAAAAATCGAACGAACTCTTCTTAAACCTAGGTTTTAAGAGTGTTACTATGGATGAAATTGCAAATGCATTAGGGGTTTCTAAAAAAACAATTTACAAATATTTTAGTAATAAAACCGCTTTGATAGCTGCTGTTACAGATAATATGTTTGAAACTATTTGTTGTAGTATAGATACTGTTTGTGAAGAAAAAATGAATCCTATCGATGAGTTATACCACATTAAACGTATAATAATGTCTCATCTAAAAGACGAAAAATCTTCACCTTTTTATCAGCTTCAAAAATATTATCCTAAAATATATGCCTCTTTAACACAGAAACAATTTCATGTAATGCAAGAAACTGTGCAAGATAATTTGCAAAGAGGAATCGATTCTGGCTTATTTAGGACAGAAATAGACATCGAATTTATTAGTAGAATTTACTTTAGTGGAATGATTGGTATTAAAGATCAACAGTTATTTCCGGTAATAAAATATTCGATGAACACGTTATTAAATAATTACTTAGAATATCATATTAGAGGAATATCAACAGAAAAAGGAGTACAAGAATTAGAACAACAATTAAAAAACAATAATTTATAAATGAAGAAATATATATACATATTTTCTTTTTTTGCTTTTACAATCTCTTTAAAAGCACAAGAAAAAACAATGGAATTATCTCTAAAAGAAGCAATAAGCTTTGGTATAGAAAATAGTTACAACACAAAAGTAGCAAGAAACGATATTAAATCTGCAAAGGATAAAGTTTGGGAAACAACAGCTATTGGTTTACCTCAAATTAATGGAGCTGTAGATTACCAGCAATATTTAAAACTACCTATTACTTTAATAGATTTTGATGGCGATGGCACAAACGAAGAATTTGTATTTGTTCAAAAACAAAGTTTAAACGCTTCTGTAACTTTAACTCAATTATTGTTTGATGGTTCTTATTTAGTAGGCTTACAAGCTTCTAAAACCTATTTAAAAATATCTAAACAAGCAGAAGAAAAAACAGAACTAACTACTAGAGAAGCAATTATTAACGCTTATGGTAACGTTTTAATTACAGAAAGTAGCATTGCTATATTAGAAAGTAATATTAAAATTCTTCAAAAAAATTATGATGACGCTAAAAAAATCTATGAAAATGGATTGAATGAAGAAGAAGATGTAGAGCAATTAGAAATTACTTTAGGAAATTTAAAAAATCAATTAAATAGTGTTATCAGAATGAAAAAAATAGCTTACCAAATGTTAAATCTTTCACTTGGTAATGATATAAATACAACACTAATTTTAACTGATAACTTAGATTCTTTAGTAAAAACCAATATAGAACTTGCTTTAATTTCTGAAGATTTTGATGTGAACAATCATATTGATTTTAAAATTTCTGAAAACGACAGAGAAACAAAACGTTTAACAGTAAAATTAGAACAAAGTAAAGCTTTACCTACTTTAAGTGCATTTGTTAATTATGGTAGCCAAGCTTATTCTGACTCTTTTTCGTTCTTTAAAGGCAGTCAAGAATGGTTTGCTTCTTCTCTTTTAGGTATTAGCTTAAATGTACCCATTTTTAGTAGTTTTAGTAGAAAATCTAAAACAGCGCAAGCAAAAATAGCATTAGAAAATGCCAATTTACGTTTAGAAGAAACCAAACAACGTTTAAACTTATTAGCAGAAACAGCAAAAAGCGAATATCAATTAAGTATTGAAAATTATACTACAGCTCAAAAAAATCTAGGTTTATCAGAAAGAATAGAAAAGAAACAACGCATTAAATTTTTTGAAGGTATTTCTTCTAGTTTCGATTTATTACAAGCTCAAAATCAATTATACACACAACAACAAAATTACATACAATCTATGTTAGATGTAATTTCTAAAAAAGCGGCATTAGAAAACGCATTAAACTTACCAATTAAACAATAACCAGGCATGAGAAAAATATATTCATTATTAGTAATAACAACTGTTTTAATCTCTTGCGGAGAGAAAAAAACAACATCTATAGAAAGTTTAATTTCTTCTGGAACCTTAACAGAGTTAACAGCTAAAAAGAAAGAAATTACCACCAATTTAGAAGCAATAAATGCAGATTTAGAAGCAATAAATAACGCAATTGCCATAAAAGATACAGTAAAAAAATTACCTTTAATAACAACATTCGTTGCTAAAGAAGAGGTTTTTAAACATTATTTAGAAATTCAAGGAAGCGTAAAAACAAAACAAAACATTTTAATTTATCCAGAAATGGCAGGTATTTTAAAATCTGTTTACGTAAAAGAAGGGCAAAAAGTTACCAAAGGACAAGTATTAGCAACTATAGATGATGGTGGTTTAAGTAACCAAGTGGCACAATTAGAAGCTACAACCCAATTGGCAAAAACCACTTACGAACGTCAAAAACGTTTATGGGAACAAAAAATTGGATCTGAAATTCAGTTTTTACAAACAAAAACAAATTACGATGCGCAACAAAACACCCTTAAGCAACTTAAAACTCAACTAGGTAAATCAACAATAAAAGCACCTTTTTCTGGTGTTATAGACGATGTAATAAAAGAATCTGGTAATGTTGTTGCTCCAGGAATTGGTTCAGAAATTTTTAGAATTGTAAACCTAAATAATATGTATATTGAAGCAGAAGTACCAGAAAGATACATTACTAGCATTCAAAAAAATAAAGAAGTTAAAATAGAATTTCCTGTTCTTGGCACAAACATAAACAGTTCTGTAAGACAAGTTGGTAGTTTTATAAACCCAAATAATAGATCTTTTAAAATTGAAGTTCCTGTTGCTAATAAAAACGGACATGTAAAACCAAATTTAACTGCAAAACTTCAAATTAATGATTATACAGATGATACTGCAATTTTAATTCCGCAAAGTATTATTTCTGAAAATGCAAGTGGTGAGCAATTTGTCTATGTTATAAAAAACAAAACTTCAGAAAATGAAGCTATTGCAGAAAGACTAGTTATTAAAACCGGTAAAACACAAGGTAATTTTATAGAAGTTTTAGAGAACTTACCTGTTGGAGCAGAAATTATAAAAGAAGGAGCGCGTAGTGTAAACAATGGGCAAACGGTAAAAGTTATCAATAAATAAAAAAATTAAGGATGACAAAACAAAAAAAACAAGTAGATAAAGAGTTTAAATTATCTGCTTGGGCAATTCATAATAAAACAACCATTTATACTTTAATGGCTGTATTATTTTTCTATGGTATTTCTGCTTATTTAAGCATGGCCAGAGAAAATTTTCCGGAAGTAAAAGAAACTAAAATTTACATTAGCACTGCATATCCTGGTAATACTGCAGAGGATATAGAAAAACTAATTACAGATCCTATAGAAGACCAAGTAAAAACGGTTAGTAATGTAGTAGAAGTTACCTCAACATCTCAAGAAGACTACTCAATTGTAGTTGTAGAGTTTGATGAAAATATTTCTGTAGAATTAGCAAAACAGAAAGTTAAAGACGAGTTAGCTACAGAAACAGCAAGTGAAGATTGGCCAACATTTAATGGCGCAAAAATAGAACCTAATGTGTTCGATTTAAGTTTATCTGAAGAAATTGCTATTTTAAATGTTAATATCTCTGGTGATTATCCTGTTTATAAACTAAAAGAGTTTGCAGAGTATTTACAAGACGATATCGAAGATTTATCAGAAATAAAACAAGCAGATATTCGTGGAGCTCAAGAAAAAGAAGTAGAAGTTGCTGTAGACATTTATAAAATGATGGCTGCAAAAGTTAGCTTTAACGACATAACTTCTGCCATTAACAACGGAAACGTAACCATGTCTGCAGGTAACTTTATAACAAGCGGACAAAGAAGAACGGTAAGAATTATTGGTGAAATTGAAGAGCCAAAAGCTTTAGAGAATTTTGTCATAAAATCAGAATTCGATAATCCTATTTATTTAAAAGATGTGGCAACGGTTTCTTTTAAAGATAAAGACAAAACCACTTTTGCTAGAGAAAGAGGGCAAGAAGTTGTAATGCTTGATGTTAAAAAGAGAGCAGGAGAAAACATGGTTGCCGCTTCAGAACAAATACAAGTAATTGTAAACGAAGCTATCAAAAACTATTTCCCTAAAGATTTAAAAGTTACTATTACTAACGATCAATCAGATAAAACAATTGGTCAGGTAGATGATTTAGTAAACAACATTATTTTTGGAGTTATTTTAGTTGTAACCGTATTAATGTTTTTCTTAGGATTTAAAAACGCAGTTTTTGTTGGTTTTGCAATACCAATGTCTATGTTTATGTCTTTAATGATCTTAAACTTATTAGGCTACACCATGAACACCATGATTCTTTTCGGGTTAATTATGGGACTCGGGATGTTAGTAGATAACGGAATTGTAGTTGTAGAAAACGTGTATCGTTTAATGGACGAAGAAGGAATGAATAGAATTGATGCTGCTAAAAAAGGGATTAGTGAAATTGCATACCCTATTATTATTTCTACAGCAACAACAGTTGCCGCATTCATACCTTTAGGACTTTGGCCAGGAATTATGGGAGACTTTATGGTATTACTACCAATAACATTATCTACCGTTTTAGGGTCATCTTTGTTAGTTGCTATTTTCTTTAACTCAGTTTTGGTTTCTCAATTTATGAGTGTAGAAGATGTAGATATGCCAATTAAAAAGATTGCCATTCTTACAGGAGTTATGACTGTAATAGGAATTATTATTTTATTTATAGGAGGATCTTACAGCGCTTTGGGTGCTTTAATGATTTTTGTTGCAATTATGCTTTGGGTGTATCGATTATTTTTAAGAGGTTGGGCAAATACTTTTCAAAATAAAGTATTACCAATATTAGAAGGATGGTACGAAAATAGCTTACGTTTTGCTTTATCTGGTAAAATGCCTTACGTTATCGTGATTAGCACAACAGTTCTTTTAATTATTTCTTTTATGGCCTTTGGATGGTCTTTAGGAACACAAAGAACTAAAGTTGAATTTTTTCCAGACAACAAACCAAACCAAATTATTGTTTATATAGAGTATCCGGAAGGTACAGACATTCAGAAAACAAACGACATTACAAAACAAATAGAACAAAAAGTAGAAAGCGTTTTATATAGTGATGAATATATGGATGGCGACTATAACTTTATGGTAGAAAGTTTAGTTTCTCAAGTTGGTGAAGGTGCAGGAAACCCACAAACAGATGGGGGTTCTGCTGCAGAAATGCCACATAAAGGAAAAGTAACTGCTTCTATGAGAGAATACAAATATAGACGTGGTTTAGATAGTGAATTAATGCGTCAAAAAGTGCAAACTGCTTTGGTTGGTATTTACCCTGGAGTTTTAATTTCTGTAGAAAAAGATGCTAACGGTCCACCTGCAGGATCGCCAATTAATATAGAAATTAAAGGTAATGATTATGCAGAATTGATACATACAGCACAAAGAATGCGCGATTTTATAAATACAAAAAGTATTGCTGGTATAGATGAATTAAAGATTGATGTAAATCGAGACAAACCTGGAATGCAAGTTTTAGTTGATAGAAAAAAAGCTGGAGAATTAGGCATTTCTACAGGGCAAGTGGGCTCTCAACTAAGAGCTTCTATCTTTGGTAATAAAGCGGGAGTTTATAAAGAAGATGGAGAAGATTATGATATTTATGTACGTTTTAATAAAGAAGATAGATATAATACAAGTGCCCTTTTTAATCAGAATATTATCTTTAGAGACATGGCTTCTGGTAAAGTAAAAGAAATTCCGGTTTCTACGGTAGCAACTCAAAAAAACAACTCTGGTTTTAGTGCAATTAAACACAAAGACGTAAAAAGAGTGGTAACTGTATATTCTGCGTTAACGCCTGGAGAAACAGATGCAGCAGCTGTTGTTGGTAAAATTCAGGCAGAAATGGAAAACTTTAAGAATTTACCTAAAGGGATTAAAATTGATTATACAGGACAAATTGAAGAACAAAATAAACAAATGGCATTTTTAGTAGGTGCATTTTTTACTGGTTTGGCTTTAATTTTCTTTATTTTAATTTTCCAATTTAACTCTATTTCTAAACCAGGAATTATCATGTTAGCCATTTTCTTAAGCTTTATCGGAGTCTTTGGCGGAATCGTTATTTCGGGCAGTTCTTTTGTTATTATGATGACCATGATGGGAATTATTTCACTTGCTGGTATTGTTGTAAATAACGGAGTTGTATTACTAGATTACGCGCAATTATTAATAGATAGAAAAAAAGACGAATTAGATTTAGATCATGAAGATTATTTAGACAAAAAATCTTTATATGAAGCAATTGTAAAAGCCGGTGGAGCACGTTTAAGACCTGTTTTATTAACAGCAATTACCACTATTTTAGGTTTAATTCCTTTAGCAATTGGTTTAAATATTAACTTCTTTACTTTGTTCACAGAATATAATCCACATATTTATTTTGGTGGAGATAATGTTGCCTTTTGGGGTCCTTTAGCTTGGACTGTTATTTATGGATTGTTAATTGCTACTTTCTTAACTTTAATTGTAGTGCCTATTTTATTTTATTTAATTACACAATTTAAAATGTGGTTGAAAATTAAGTTTGCTTAAAAAAAAATGTTAACTAGAAAAGGGTTGAAATTGTAATGATTTCAGCCTTTTTTGTTTACTTTAAACTCAAGTCTTTTTGTATGTTTGCTAAATGACTAAAAAGGTTTTTACTGTTGATGAAATTAAACGCAAATTAGAAAACTATTGTGTGTATCAAGATCGTTGTCATAAAGAAGTAGAGCAAAAAATGAGAGAGTTTCGCTTAATTCCGGAAGCAAGAGAACTCATTTTATTAAGTTTGATGAAAGACAACTTTTTAAATGAAGAACGTTTTTCTAAGAGTTTTGCAAGAGGTAAATTCAGAATTAAAAGCTGGGGAAAACAGCGAATTGTTAGAGAGTTAAAGTTTAGAGATATTTCTGCTTACAACATTAAAACAGCACTTAAAGAAATTGATGAAGACGAATATTTAAAAACTATTTACAGAATTACAGAAAACAGAAACGAAGTAATTTCTGAACCTAATATATACAAAAGAAAGAAAAAACTGATTGATTTTTTAATGCGAAAAGGTTTTGAAAATGATTTGATTTATAAAACTGTAAATGATGTGGTTAGTTAAATTTCTTTAAAAAGATAGCATCATTCTTTTTCTTAGCAGCAATTACAGCTTGCACATCGTCATTAGGTATAGAAACGGACAACACATACTGTTTAATCTTCCATTCATTATTTGATTTTTCTAAAACGCCAGAACCTCTACAAGTGCCCATCCAAGTATTTAAAAGCTCATCAAACCAAACAAAATCTCCTGAAGCATTTACATAAATAGTACGTTCTAAGGTTTTAAAATCCCACGCTTTGCCTTTATCAAAAAAAGGCTTACTAAAACTCATAAATTGTTTTTTAGTCCAATTTTCTGTAGCATCTGTTCCTATAAAGATAGAAATACTATCCATTTTATTAAAGTAGTTTTCAAAATTTGCTTCAGTTGCAGCCAAATGCCAATCGTCTAAAACAGTATTTACTGCTTTTTTAATTTCTTGCTGATTCTTAAAAGAAATTGGTTTTAAAGTACTTTTACAAGAAACCAAAATCATTAAAAACACAAAAAGTAAAACTGCTTTTTTCATAATTATATTTTTAAGATCCTTCAATCATTTTTTTTCTGTTAAGCCTTTTATCTTTCAATTTATTATTGATAGATTTTCTAGAAACACTATCAATTTTTGTAGAATCTAAACCTATAAAATCTAGATCTAATTCTATTTCATCTTGAAATCGTTCTTTTAATAAAATTGAATTTACTTTAGAATTAACAGCAGAAAAAGCATTAATAATTTTCTCTGTTTGCTTAGAAACCTCATCTGCTTTAATTGCAGGAATAAATGTCATATCTGATAAACGCAAAACTTCATTATCTAAAATATCTATCCTTGTATTAAAAGAAGGATTTTCAAACAATGCTGGTTTTACACTATCTTTTAAAGATTTTACCAATTCTTTTAACTCTAAAGCATTACTTAAAATTTCGTTTGGCGAAGCCTTTTTAAATCTTGATAAAAAAAGATCAACAGCTTTTAATTCTTGCCAATCTTCTATATCTTTTAAAAAAGTTGTATCTACTTTTTGTGCAACACCATAATTTTTAACAACACTTAAAACTGATTTTGTTTCTTGTACCTCAACAACCTCATCTTTCTTTTTATCACAAGAAAAAAAGACTACTAAAACTAAAAAAAGGAAACTATTTTTCACGATATAAAATTAGTTTGTAAAAATACACTTTTTTATTTCTTAATTCTGTTAAAGAAAAATCAACAACTTAAAAATAATGTAAGTTACTTTCTTTATTTTCGTCATAATATTGAATTTTAGTTTTATCAATTATGAAAAATACCCTAGAAAAAAGTTTAAAGCAAAGTATCTCTTATCAAGAATATCGAGATTTAGTTACTAACTTATTAGCAGAAAATAAATCTACAGGACCAAATCAATCAGAAGAATTAACAAATTATAGTTTGTTAAATGCAACAAGGATGAAACGTTTAGACAAAACCATTAAAATTTCTGATGAAACAACTAAAGAAATTCAACAAATTACGACACCACAAACATGGTTATTAATTACAGAAGGTTGGTGTGGAGACGCTGCTCAAAATTTACCAATTATCAATAAAATGGCAGATTTAAACAGTAATATTAGTTTAAAATTGGTTTTGCGTGATGAAAATGAAGACTTAATAGATCTTTTTTTAACAAATGGCGGAAAAGCAATTCCTAAATTAATTATTTTAGACCAAGAGAATAATGTAATAAATACTTGGGGACCAAGACCAACTGTGGCAACAAAAATGGTTGCTGATTACAAAGCAAAACATGGCGCTTTAGATGCTGAATTTAAACAAGATTTACAAGTTTGGTACAATAAAGACAAAGGAAAAAGCACACAAGAAGATTTTATCAATTTGATAAAAAATAATTAAAATAAAGTTTTAAATATTACTTTTTTAAAACCGCAAATTTGAAATTCAAGTTTGCGGTTTTTCTTTCAGTATATTTGCAGTATAAAATGTAAATAATGTTTGTAGAGTACAATACAATTGCAGAAGACGCTAAAGTTTGGGTATATCCATCTAGTAGAAAATTTTATCCAACAGAAATTGAAGAAATTGAAGAAAAAATAAAAACTTTTACAGAAAACTGGAAAGCTGAAGACGAAAATTTTAAAGTTTCTTATCAGTTTTTACATAATAGATTTATTGTTTTTATTGCTGATGTTTCAGAAACTACAATTTCAAATACAGATATCGATGCTTCTGTATCTTTTATTTTAGAATTACAAGAAACGTATAAAGTAGAACTTTTAGACAAAATGAATATTTGTTTTAAACAAGGAGAATTTATACAATACAAAGAACTAAAAGATTTAAAAAAACTGATTAAAAACAAAGCGTTAACAGGAAAAACGATCATTTTTGACAATCTGATAAATAATAAAGAAGATTTTGAAAATTTTTGGCAAATTGCTCTTGAAGATAGTTGGTATAACAGGTATTTATAAATTTTTATGCTACAAGTAAACAACATTACTTTTGGATATTCTAAAAAGAAAATTGTTTTAAATAACTTCAATTTTACTTTGTATGAAGGAGAACATCTTTGTTTGATGGGCGAAAGTGGTTGTGGAAAATCTACCTTACTAAAAGCCATTTACGGTTTAATAGACCTACATGAAGGCTCAATTTTTTGGAAAGGAAACAAAGTTTTAGGACCTAAACATCATTTGGTTCCAGGAATGGATTTTTTTAAATATGTTGCGCAAGATTTCGATTTAATGCCTTACACTTCTGTGTCTGAAAATATTAAAAAATTCTTATCTCGCTTTTATCCAGAAGAAAGTGAAAAACGAACTCAAGAATTGCTTGATGTTATAGAAATGAAACCTTTTGAACATACTAAAGTTAAGAACCTTAGTGGTGGCCAACAACAAAGAGTTGCTATTGCAAGAGCATTAGCAAAAGAACCAGAATTATTATTGTTAGATGAACCTTTTGGTCAAATTGATAATTTTAAAAAAAACTCTTTAAGAAGAAAATTATTTCGTTATTTAAAAGAAAAAAATATTGCTTGCATTGTTGCTACTCACGATAAAAATGATGCACTTTCATTTGCTGATAAATTAATTGTTATCAGAAATAATAAAATTTTGGTAAATAATTCTCCTAAAGAAATCTATAAAAATCCAAAAGAAAAATATATTGCAGCTTTGTTTGATGATGTAAACGAAATTACCATCAATAATAAAGAATATTTATTATATCCTCATCAACTAAAAATTATTGAAAAATCTAACCTTAAAGCAGTTGTGCTAAACTCTTATTTTAAAGGTTCTTTTTGGCTAATTGAAGTAGAATTTGAGAATCAAGTTATCTTTTTAAAACATCCTCATTTTTTAGAAAAAAAGAATGAAATATCTCTTGATATTTTAAAAAAAGAAATCACCTAAATTTTAAAATTAAGGTGATTAATTATAGACTTTTTCATAAAAAAAATAAATTCTTAATCCCATGAAAAAGAAGGGAGGGGGAACAATTTTCATCTGTAAAATATCAGTAAACAAATCTAGGTGTAATTTACATGTAAAAAAGGTAGTTTTTAGACTTAAAACTGTAGAAATGGGAAAAATTAATTTATAAATTGCTTTCTAAACTCTTCTGGTGTAGATTTAGTATGCTTTTTAAAATACTTATATAAATTAGTTGGGTCCTTATACCCCACTTTAAAAGCAATTTCTTTTATAGAAAGATCATATTCTAAAAGTAATCTTTTAACTTTTATAATAACGGTCTCGTCTATAAATTCTTTAGCAGGTTTGTTTGCAATAAATCTTACTACTGTATTTAGTTTTTTGGTTGAAAAACCTAGATTAGTAGCATAATCATACACTTTTCTGGTTTTATAATAATCTTCTTCTAACATATTTTGAAACCTAATAAACTCTTTTAAATATTTACTTTGTGTAATATGATTGTGTTCTTTAGATTTTAACCTGTAAATTAATGTAATTAAAATATGTAAAAGACTCCTTATCAACTTAAAAGAATACATATCATTAATTTCTAAAACCTCTTTTTCTATACCTTTAACCAATTGAAAAATACCACCAAAATCTGCATCTATTAATTGCGTTTTAGGAGATACCAGCAACTCATTAAACATCTGTATTGCAGATGCTACTTCAATTTCATTTAAATAACTATTTAAAAACTCTTCTTTAAAACATAATAAAAAGCCTTCTCTTTCTTTGTTTAAATAGAATTTATGCATTTGATTTTTTCTAATTGCAAGTATAGTTCCTTTACTATATTCAAAATCTGTAAAATCAATTGAGTGTTTACCAAAACCTTTTGTAATAAAAATAAAGGCGTAAAAATTTACTTTATGGTTTATTGTTAATATTTCTTCTTCCTCGAACCTAACTAAATCTTGAAAATTTACAATATCAAAATTTGATTGTTCTAGTTTTAAGTAATTATGGGTTTTAAAAAAATTATTCGGCATCTAATTCTAGCAATTTTAGCTCCACAAAATAAAATTTATTAATTAATATTCCTAATTATTTTCTTTATTTTATTAAAAACCAACTCATTACCAAGTGTTTTTCCTAACAATAATTTACCAATTGGCGATGAAACTGAAACAGCAAAATACACTTTACCATTAACAGTTAATTGACCTGCAGAAATAGACAAAAAATAATTTACAGAATCTGTTTCGATAATGCTTCCTAAATGTGCAATAGTTGATTTTTTAGAAATATTTATTTTTGATAAAATTTCTTTCATTTCTTGAATTCCAGAAAGTTGCTGACTCGCTTTTTCCATTTCTAATTGCAACATTGCTCTACCGGTTTCGTGTTTATCACCAGCAGAACTTTTAGTTTCTGAATTCAATGCTTTTTGATTAGACGAAATAATTTCTGTTACAGTTTGTGCACGTTTATTCACAAATATTTCACACTGTTTAAAAAGTTCTTCTTTTATATTCATACTAAATCTGCTAAATCTTTACCAACAATACTACCAATTGCAATTCCCATTCCGCCTAAACGAACTCCACAAAAAACATTTTCTGATACTTGTTTTACAATTGCTTTTTTCTGCCCAGAAAAATTTTTAAAGCCAACACCCATAATTCCACTCCATCTATGTTCAATTTCAAAATTTGTATTTGGCAAAATAGTTTCTTTTAATATTTTTTCTAATTGATTTTGAATAATTGCTGTTTCGCCAAACTTTGTAGTTTCTTCGGATTTAAAGTCTAAATTTCTTCCACCTCCAAACAAAATTCTATGATCAATGTTTCTAAAATAATAATAGCCATTTTCTAGATGAAATGTTCCTTTTATATGTAAGTTTGTAATAGGTTTTGTAATTAAAACCTGTGCTCTTGCAGGTTTTACATTTATATTTAAAAGCTGATTTGCAAAACCATTTGTTGCAATAAAAAGCTTACTTGTTTTAAAGGTAATTTTATCTGTTTTAACTTCTACTTTATTTCCTAATTCTACAAAATTTTCAACCGAAATATTGTATAAAATTTTAACTCCTAATTTTTGAACTTTACCAATTAATGAAACCACCATTTTGCCAGTATTTATTTGACCTTCAAAAGAATTTACAAAATGGTTAGAAACCACTTTTTTAAACCCAAATTTATCAGGTACTACCAAAAAAACATCTTCTTTAAAAATTGGTTTTAAAAGCTGATTTATTTTTGTTTTTTTTGATACACATTCTTCAAAAAAAGACAGGTCTTTACAAAGTTCAAAACCTTTATTTTGCTGATAATCGATATTTTTATCGCCTAAATTTTTACGCAATAATTGTAATCCTTTCCAGCGTTTATCAACCAAATTAAAAACTTCTTCTTCTGAATGTGTATTTAAATCATCAATAATTTCTGATAAACTTCCAAAACACGCAAAACCAGCATTTTTTGTGCTTGCACCTTGTGGTAACATTCCTTTTTCGAGAATTAAGATTTTTGCCTTTGGATGTATTTTTTTTAATTCTAAAGCACAATTTAAACCTACAATTCCACTACCAACAATTGTAAAATCGATATTTGTAAACCATTCTTTCAATTCCCAATAACTATAGTTCATTATTTTTTTATGAATTAATTAGACCTTACCGTTTTTTAAAACCTGTAACGTCTTTTAAATCTTATTAAACTCAAATTGTAATTGCACCCAAACTGGTTCTTTTAGTATTGTATTTAAATTACCAAAAGACAAACCTAATAAACGCACAGAATTTACAATTTCATCTTGATATAGCAACTCTTTTACAACAGGAAAAAACTCACTTTTTTTCTGCATAAACTTCGCAGTTGTTTTGCTTCTTGTTTGTTGTGTAAAATCTGAATATTTAATTTTTAAGGTGATGGTTTTTCCTTTGGTATCGCTTTTTTTCATGCGTCTTTCCAATTCATCAGCAATCTTTTCTAATTTTTCTAGCATAAAAATTTCTGAAGAAATATTTTCCTCAAACGTTCTTTCTGCCGCAACAGATTTTCTAATTCTGTTAGGTTTTACCTTGCTATTATGAACGCCACGAACAATATTATAATAATGAACGCCAGATTTACCAAAGAGTTTTACCAATTCTTCTAAAGTTTTTTTCTTTAAATCATTCCCAATAAAAATACCCAAATTATACATTTTTGCTGCTGTAACTTTACCTACTCCGTAAAATTTATTGACCGGTAATTCTTCTAAAAACTGAAGAACTTCATTGGGATGCACTGTTTTTTGTCCGTTTGGTTTGTTAATATCCGAAGCAACTTTTGCAATAAATTTGTTTATAGAAATTCCTGCGGATGCTCTTAACCCAATTTCATCAAAAATGCGTTGTCTAATTTCTCTAGCAATATCATTAGCAGACGGATTTCCTTTTTTATTTTCTGTGACATCTAAATACGCTTCATCCAAAGATAGTGGTTCTACCAAATCTGTATAATCGAAAAAAATGGCTCTAATTTTTGCTGATATTTCTTTGTATCGCGCAAAATCGGTTTTTACAAAAATTAAATGTGGACATTTTTGTTTTGCTAAAACGCCACTCATGGCAGATTTTACTCCGAATTTTCGTGCTTCGTAACTTGCTGCAGAAATAACACCTCTTATTTCGTTTCCACCAACAGCAATTGCTTTTCCTACAAGTTCAGGATTGTCTAATTGCGCTACAGATGCATAAAAAGCATCCATATCTACATGAATTATTTTTCGAAAAGGAGGTTGTAATTCCATCTTCCGAAATTACAAAATGACACTCGAATTACATAACTTTTCGTCGTTTTGTAATTTTTTAAAAATCGTATAAAATCAAATGAAAAGAAAAATATTTATACCTAAGAATTCTATGCATCAAAAAATTATGTATATTTGATTTTTCAGAAAATAGCAATTACATATTTTTTAATTTGAATCGATAAAAAATTGACTTCTCGATACAATTTCGATGAAAAATCGAAATTACTCGAAGTGACAGTCAAATAGTTTAGGTTCAGTTTCAAAATTAAACACATAACCGATTACACATCAAAATATGGGAAATCAGAAATTATACAAAGGTTCTTTACAAACCATCATTTTAAAATTATTAGAAACGAATGATAAAATGTATGGTTACGAAATTACGCAAAAAGTTAAAGAATTAACCAAAGGCGAATTACAAATTACAGAAGGCGCTTTGTATCCTGCTTTGCACAAATTAGAAGCTGATGGTTTGCTAGATGTTGAAGTTGCAAAAGTGGGTAACAGACTTCGAAAATATTACAAATTAACAGAAAGCGGAACCAAAGAAACTGCCAATAAATTGGAAGAAATGCAAGAGTTTTTAAAAACAATGCAACATTTGGTGAATCCTAAATTTAGTTTGGAGTAATATGGAAAAGTCCTATGAAATAACAGAAAAACAGTTGGATTTCTTAGAAGGTTTTCTAAAAAGAAAATACCCAAGTATTACTGACGAAACTAAAATTGAATTAACAGATCATTTAATTTCTGACTTTGAAGCAACTACAGAAAACGGAAATTTATCTCAATATTTATCTAATGAATTAGAGTTTATAAGAAAGTTTGTATCTACTAGAGTTAAATTACTTGGAGTTAATTATAATAGAGATGTATGGCAAGAATATTTAAGTTATTATACAAGTATAAAAAAGGTACCAATTTCTATATTTACTTACTTTTTAATTTACTTTTTATCTGTAAACTTAAATAATAAGTTTGTTTGGTTGAGCTTTTTCTTTTCAGTTTTTGGAGTTTATGGTTATTCATTATTTGCACAAACAAGTAAAATCCCTATAGAAATAAGAAAACTTCCAGAATTGCAGTTGTTAGGTAAAGGAATTACAATGGGAATTCCTTATTTAATGTGCATGGTTATCTTTTTTCCTGATATTAAAACTGTACTATTAGAAAATAGTATTTTATTTTCATTTTACTGGTTTTTTGCATTTTCATTAAGTATTGCTGCTTTAATAGTAATGCATAAAAAGAAAAACATAATAACAGAAAAATACAAACACTTGTTAAACTAACGCTATGGAATTAACAAAAACACAAATACAACAAGTAGAAAGCTATCTTAAAAATAAAAGATTCGATTTTATTGATTTAAAAGTAGAAGTTTTAGATCATATGATTTCTGATATTGAAAGCTTAATCAGTAAAAATATCTCTTTCGAAAACGCTCTTAAAATGACCATTTTAAAATGGAATACTCATTTTAGGGAAACATCTAGTTTCTTTTTTGGGTTGATGTATTCAGATTCTAAAATTGTGGTAAAAAAAGCAGTAAAAATTTTTAAACCTTTTTACTTTTTGTATTTAGCGTCTTATATTTTACCTGTAATTATTTTGATGAATTTTTCATTTGTATTTTCTGAAACTTCCATAAATATAATTAACGGATTCTTAAACGGATTTACAATCACTTTTTTATGCTATTTGATTTTTATAATTGTAAAAGTGATCACATCCAAAGTAAAAACAACCTATCGTTTTATTTTAAAAACGCAATACTTAGGTATCATTTTTCTGATTATTCCTTTATTGACGGGAAATCATTTTGATGATGATAAAAAGTTAAATCCAGTTTTTACAGGTTTTCTTTTGGCCGGTTTTGCAGTAACGTATATCTGTCATTATTTCTATAAAAAGCACGAAGAAGCGATCAAAAAATATAAAATTTCATAATTATGGAATTATCAAAAGAACAACTTTTACAAATAGACAATTACATTTCTGCTTGTGGCATAAAATTTTATGATGTACGTGCAGAAATTGTAGATCATTTTGCAAATATCTTAGAGCAAAAACTGATTAAAAATCCTGATTTAGATTTTAAAAAAGAAATAGAAAATATCCATAGAAATTTTTCTGATAGAGGTTTTAGCAAATTACTAAAAGAGAAAACAAAATCTGTTCAGAAAAAGTTTTACAAACAGTCTTTAAAACATTTAATTACGTTTTTTAAACTTCCTAAAATTATTATTTCTGGCGCGTTGTTTTATACTTTATTTTTAATAATGAATTTATTTGAGGATAAAGAATTTTTTTTTCAGGTTTTAACTGGATTTGGTTTCTTATACATTTTTATTTTCTTCTTTAGTCTATTTATCAAAAAGAAAAAAAAGAAAGAGCTCTTTTTAGTTTTAGATATGAATACTAATTTTTTTAATATTATTAACAATACCGTTATTTGGTTAAACGTTATTACGTCTCTCAGAACTTCAGAAAGTTTTTTTAATCCGATACATAATATTATTCAATTAACTTTTTTTGTATTATTTATATTGTTTTTATGGTCTGCTTCTAATGTGTTTTATCAAAATAAAAAACAAGTAAAAGAACAATACCCAAATGTAATTGTGTAACTATGGAATTATCAAAAGAGCAAATACAATATATAGACCATCGTTTAGAAAATGATGGCGTAAAATACTGGGAAATTAGAATAGAAATGTTAGATCATATTGTTTCTGATGTTGAGAAAAACTTACAACCAGAAAACACAGATTATCAATTTAAAGAATTAGTGCAAAACGCATTTGTTACTTTAGGTTGGAAAGAAAATTTTAACGGAAGTAGTTTTCCAAATAACGATAAAGATACTTTCAAAAACGTAAATAACGAATACAGAAAAATGTATCTTCAAGGATTTATTAACTTTTTTAAAAAACCTTTAAACTTTTTTTTATTTACATTATTCTGTTTGATACTTTTTAGTTTATCAGAGTTTCTAAATTTAAAGACATTTAAAAGAGTTAGTATTGTTTTTTTTATTTTACCTTTAATTGGTAGTCTTTTTGAATTATTTAAAACAAGTAGAAATAAATACGGGAAATCAATTCATAGAGATTTTGGTGTAACTTATTTAACAATGTCTTTTCTGATATTTAATTTTATAATACAAAGTGTTACAAATGATAGTTTATTTGAAATGCCAATAGAGTATCATAAAACTATACTTCTTTTTACAATACCATTTCATTTAATACTATCTTTTTCTGGTTATCAGGTTTATAAAAAGTCAATTAGAGAACTTGAACAAATGCGTAAAGAATTACTATCATGAAACTAACCAAAGCACAAATAGAAGAACTTTACATTTTTACACGTAAACATTATGTAGAATATTATGATGTGCAAACAGAATTGGTAGATCATTTAGCTAATGATATAGAAAGCATTTGGGAAGAATATCCAAACTTATCTTTTGATGAAGCTCGTAATAAATCTTTCAAAAAATTTGGCATTTTTGGCTTTATGGATGTTGTAAATTCAAAAGAATCTCAAATGACCAAAAAGTATTTTAAACTCATTTTAAAGTTTACAAAACAATGGTTTCAATTGCCTAAAATTATATTAACAATAGTACTTTTTGTTGGGTTTTATCAATTGCAAAACATACCAAATGCAGATGTAATTTACAATGGTGTTTTTGTATGTACTCTTTTATCCCAAATAATTTTACTAATAATTAATAGTAGAAAACTAAAAAAGAAATTCAAAATAACTAAGAAAAAATGGTTGTTCGAAAACGTTATTAATATTCAAGGTTTAGGGAGTAATGCACTACTGTTTTTTTACTTTTTTGATTTTCCTTTTTCCCACACCCAAGATTTTTTAGTAATGGGCGATTTTAGAAAAGTATTTTCAGCATTATTAATTACTTTTTTGGTAATTATTGGTTATATCACTTTAATTGTTATACCAAAAAAAGCAGACAAATTATTACAAGAAACGTATCCAGAATTTAAATTATCATAAATTATTTTTTGATGAAATTATCAGAAATCCAAATAGACGAGCTTTACAAATTTACGCGCCAACATTATGTATATCATTATGATGTACAAAGCGAATTGGTAGATCATTTGGCAAACGATATTGAAGAAATTTGGGTAGAATATTCTAATTTATCTTTTGAACAAGCTCGTGAAAAATCATTTAAAAAATTCGGAATATTTGGTTTTATGGATGTGATTGAAGCCAAACAAAAACAAATGAATAAACGGTATCGAAAAATCTACTGGCGGTTTTTTAAAGAATGGTTTACAGTTCCTAAAATTCTTTTAACGATTTCTTTATTTCTTGCTTTTATCATTATTTTAAAAAACACTATTGCTATTTATTTTATTTTAGGCATTACATTTATTTACATTTTGTATGATCTATTTTATTTAGCAAGAGCAAGAAAAAGAAATAAAAAAAAGATAGAAAAACAGGAGAAAATATTTTTGTTAGAAGCTATGATTAGAGATACTCGATCTAATTTTACAGGACTAAATCTGCTAAACATCCTTAATATGAGTTTTATTTTTAGATATCATTTTAATGATTTAGCTTTTCATTGGCTTCTTTTATTAGCACTCTTTTTTACAATTGCAGTAATTTCTATCTATATCAACAATAAAGTTATTCCACAAAAAGCAGAAGAATTACTACAAGAAACCTACCCAGAATATAAATTAGTAAAAAAACTGTAACAAAAACAATTGTACAACTACTTATAAATTATCTAACTAATTTACCAAACTTATGATTTCACATTTTTTAAAATTAGAATGGAAACAATATTTTAGATCTGCAAATTGGCAAAAAAGTATTTTCTTAAATATTCTTTTGGTCTTATTTGCACTCTATTTTATGCTTTCTTTTTTAGCAATTGGTATTGGAGGTTTCTTCATTCTAAAAGAACAATTTCCAGATAAAGACCCACTCTTTTTAGTTAATTCGTTTTTACTTTTTGCAATAGTTGGCGATCTAATTTTTAGATACATTATGCAAAAATTACCAGTAATGAACATAAAACCATTACTAACCTTAAACATTCCTAGAAATAAAATTGTACACTTTATTTTGGTAAAATCGTCGTTCTCATTTTTTAATATTATGAGCTTGTTTTTTTACATTCCGTTTTCGATAGTTTTAATCAAAGAAGGTTATAATGTTACAGGTGTTTTAGGTTGGTTAGCAACCATGATTTTATTGATTCAATCTGCTAATTTTTTAAACTTTTTAATCAATAAAAATAATATCGCCTTTGGCGGATTGATAACACTTTTAGTTGGTGGTTATCTTGTACAACATTTCGATATTTTTAATTTAGCAGGTTTTGTTGGCGAAGGTTTTGATTTTATTTATCAAAACCCAATAACTGCTGTTGCATTTTTAATAGTTCTGATTGCACTTTATCTATTAAATTATAAACAATTAAGAAACGAAGTATATTTAGATGCATTAATATCAGAAAAAACAAAAGAAGCAAATGCATCAGACTTATCTTTTGCAGATAAATTAGGAGATTTAGCGCCTTTTATTAAAAACGATTTACGATTAATTTGGCGTAATAAACGAACAAAATCGTCTACTTGGATGATTTTAATGGGTTTAGGTTATGGTCTGTTTTTCTATCCGCAACCAATGTATAAAGACATGGTTTTTATGTATGTTTTAGTTGGTATATTTTCTACAGGAACTTTTTTAATCAATTTTGGACAATTTATTCCTGCTTGGGATTCTGGTTATTACAAAATGTTTATGAGTCAGAATTTTAAATATCATCGTTATTTAGAATCTAAATTTACCATGATGGCAATTACTGTAGTGGCACTTTTTGTATTAGGAATTCCGTATGTTTATTTTGGCTGGAAAGTTTTGGCAGTTCATTTTGCTGCCATGATTTACAATATTGGTGTAAACGCTCATGTTATTTTATATGGCGGAACTTTTAATAGAAAAAAAATAAATTTAGATGAAAAAGCCGCCTTTAATCTTCAAGGAACTGGCGCTGTACAATGGCTAATTGGTTTGCCTTTAATGCTATTACCAATGGCTATTTTTGCACTCGTAAATTGGTTGGTAAGTTTCGAAATTGCAACATTAGTTTTAGCAATTTTAGGCTTTATCGGTATTGCTTTTCATCAAAAATTAATGGCTTTTATCACCAAAAAATACATTACAAACAAATATGTAATGATTCACGCATTTAATCAAGAAAACTAAACTTTACACAATGATAGTAACAAAACAACTTTCAAAAAAATACGGAAAAACGGAAGTTTTACATATAGATTCTTTAGAAATTCCTACAGGTCAAAGTTTTGGTTTGGTTGGTAATAACGGAGCAGGAAAAACAACCTATTTTAATATTCTATTAGATTTGGTAAGACCAACTTCTGGATCAATTATAAATCATAATATTCAAGTAAATAGAAGCGAAGAATGGAAATCTTTTACAGGTTCTTTTATTGATGAATCTTTTTTAATTGGTTACTTAACCCCAGAAGAATATTTTGAGTTTGTGGGCGATTTAAGAGGAATGAACAAAGCCGATGTTGCAAAATATTTAGGTCAGTTCGATGAATTTTTTAACGGAGAAATTATAGGAAAGAAAAAATATTTAAGAGATTTAAGTAAAGGAAATCAGAAAAAGGCAGGAATTGTTGCTGCAATGATGGGAAAGCCAAAATTGGTTATTTTAGATGAACCTTTTGCAAATTTAGATCCAACAACACAAATTAGATTAAAAACATTAATTAAAGAATTAACTGAAAATAAAGAAATTACCGTTTTAATTTCTAGTCACGATTTAACACACGTAACAGAAGTTTGCGAAAGAATTGTGGTTTTAGATAAAGGAAATGTGGTAAAAGATATCCAAACATCTGCAGAAACTTTAAAAGAATTAGAAAGCTATTTTTCAGTTTAAAGAAACTATTCTTATTTTATTACTATTTTTACACTCTTATGTATACTTTTTTCTTTAGAAAATAGTTTTAGATAAGAGTTTTTAGTTACTTTAAAGAATTTTTTAATTTAGATTTATCTGCGTGAAAAAATACATTCAAAAAATAATTGTCATCCTTTTTATTTTTGTTGCTGCTTATTCTTGTAGTACAAAAAAAGATACTGTTATCAGCAGAAATTTTCATGCTATAACCACAAAATACAATGTTTTATTCAATGGCCAAGAGTCGTTTAATAAAGGTATTGAAAATATTAACAATAATTATAAAGACGATTGGTTTAGCCGTTTACCAATAGAACCAATTGTTTTTGAAGAAGACAAAATTGTAATGGCTTCTTTTAATTCTGGGCCTGGAGCTGGTTTTGGCGGAGCGCCAAAAGAAGAAAAAGAACTAACCACCTTTGAAAGAGCCGAAGAAAAAGCCGTAAAAGCCATTCAAAAACATGGCATGAATATTAACGGAACAGAACATAATAGACAAATAGACAACGCTTATTTATTGTTAGGTAAATCTCGCTATTATTCTCAACGTTTTGTTCCGGCAATTGATGCTTTTAATTATGTAATTGCAAATTATCCGCAAGCGGATTTAATTGCAGAAACTAAAATATGGAGAGCAAAAGCAAATACAAGAATTGATAATGAAGAAACCGCTATTGAAGCAATGAAATTATTGTTGTTTGTTAGAGACACTTTTGAAGCTAATTTGCCAGATAGAATTAAAGAACAAGCGCATACAACTTTAGCAATGGCATATGTAAAAAGCGATAGTATGCAAAAAGCTAAAAAACACTTACAATTAGCAACTAGAACTTTAAAAGATAGAGATCAAGGCGCAAGAAACCTTTTTGTTTTAGGGCAAATGTTTAGTGATGAAAATAAAAAAGATTCTGCTTTTTATGTTTTTAATAAGTTGGCAAACTTTAAAAAAGCACCTTACAAATATAAAATTCACGCAAATATAGAATTGGCAAAAAATTTCTCTAAAGATTCTTTATCAACAACTTTATTAGAAAGAATGCAAAAGTTGATTAAAAACAGAGATAATAGACCTTATTTAGACGAATTGTATTATCAAACAGCTGTTTTACATCAAAATAATGATAGTATTACGTTGGCTTTAGAGAATTATAATAATTCGTTAAGAGCAAATAACGGAAGTGATAAACAGAAAACATTTACTTATGAAAATTTAGGTGATTTGTATTTTAAAAATTCAGAATATCAATATGCAAGTGCTTATTATGATAGCGTTTTACAAGTCTCTAAAGATAGTTTAGATATTAGAATTAGACGAATTAAAAGAAAACACAGAAACTTAGCATCCTTAATTAAGTTCGAAGAAATTGTTACTATAAACGATAGTATTGTAAAAATTGCATCTTTATCTAAAGACGAACAAAAACAATACTTTGAAAACTATATAAAAAAGTTAAAGAAGATTGATGAAGATGCTGCACAACTACGTTTAAATCAAATGGCATTTGGTAATGCTGCTATTGGTTTACAATCTGGCAAAAAAGGAAACTGGTATTTTTACAATAATCAATCGTTATCTTTTGGTAAAACCGAATTTAAAAAAGTTTGGGGAAACAGAAGATTAGAAGATAATTGGAGATGGTCCGAAAAAGCAACTTCTGGTAAAACATCCGTAGAAGATGCTGCGCAAACTAATGCAGTAAATTTAAGATACGATTTAGATACCTATTTAAGCACCATTCCTGATAAAAAAGAAACTATAGACAGTTTAAAAATTGATAGAAATCAAGCTTTATATGAACTCGGTTTAATTTATAAAGAACAATTTAAAAATCAGAATTTAGCAAGATTACGATTAGAAAGATTGGCAACTTTAAATCCGAAGGAAGAATTAATTTTACCCATAAACTGGCATTTATATCAAATTTATAACAATTTAGGTGATACAGAAACATCTGAAATTTATAAAAATGTAATTCTTACAAAATATCCAGATACTAAGTTTGCACAAATAATTTTAAATCCGAATAAAAACGTTGAACAAGAAGAAAAAACTGCCATTAATGAAATAGAAAAAACTTACAAAGAAATGTACTATTTGTACAAAGAAGGTAAATTTGAAGAAGCAGTTTTAAATATTGATGCGTTTATTATTACCATACCAAATTCTAATTTAGTTCCTAAGTTTGAACTTTTAAAAGCATACGCAATTGGTAAATTTAAAGACATAAAAACTTATAAAACTGCATTAGAGTTTGTTGCTGTAAGTTATGGTAACACAGAAGAGGGCAAAAAAGCAAAAGAAATTATAATTCAGATAGGAAAATAGTTTTAATAAAACGAACCGAAAACTATGGAAAGAAATGTAATAGCTAAAAATACCGTTATTGTTGGAGAAATAAAATCTGATGGAGATTTTAGAATTGATGGCACTTTAGAAGGTAATTTAACAACTAAAGGAAAAATTATTATTGGCGCTACAGGTATTGTGAAAGGAGATCTTACAGCAACTACTGCAAATATAGAAGGTACAAGTTCTGGAAACTTAATTATAGAAAAAACCTTAACAGTAAAAGCTATTGCAAAAATTTCTGGAAATGTTATTGTAGGAAAACTTTCTATAGAACCAGGTGCAGATTTTAACGCAAGTTGTGTTATGAAAGGAGATATAAATAAAACGGAAAGCATTGATGGAAAAGAATCCAAAATCAAAAAAACCTTTAAATAAAGCTATTCAACTTTCTGGAGCGGGTTTACAAATGGGGTTAACTATTTATCTTGGTTTTCTTTTAGGAAAATGGCTAGATAAAATTTTTGAAACTGCTTTTTTAAAAGAAACAGTTACACTCCTTGCTATTTTTTTAGCTATGTATTCGTTAATAAAACAAGCAAACAGAATTAATGATTAAAACAATTTTTCTGTATACCGTAATTTTCTTTTCTCTTTTTTTTATAAGCTTTTTTCTACATGAAAATTACATTGAAAAAGCAGCAATTATTTTACCTTTTTCTTTACGTAAAATCTACCTTTTTCACTTAGGATTTTCGCTACTAATTTGTATTAACTTTAAAGTGTTTTCTTCTGTTGATAAAATCTTTCCACAACTTGGTTTTATCTATTTAGGGACCATTTTTTTAAAAATTGTGCTATTTAGCGCTTTCTTCTATACATCAATATTTACGGGAGACAACCTATCTCAAACAGCTAGAATATCACTATTTATTCCGATGATTATTTTTTTATTAACAGAAGCGATTTTTGTTTCTAAAATTTTGAATAATAAGCAATAATAAAAAATATATTAAAAAAGGGTTTGTAGTTTTGATTAATTACGTATTTTTGCGCCGAATTTAGAAAGCGTATTTTAACAATGAAGATTGCACAAAAAACAATCAAATTCCTTACAATTGCAGCAATAGCCCTCTTTACGGCTACGAGCTTTGCTAGTGGAACAGACAAGAAACACGACAAGCAAAACGATGGTGGGCGTGTAAATACGAAAGAGAAAGTTGATGCCTACATAAAACATCACGTAAAAGATTCTCACGACTTTTCTCTGTATTCATATACAGGTGATGATGGAGAAAGACATCATAAAGGTTTTCCTTTACCAGTTATTTTATGGACAAGCGAAGGTTTAGTAACATTTATGTCTTCAGAGTTTCATCACAATGATGATGGTCACGTAATCGTAGAGAAAAAAGGATTGAAATTCGTAAAAGTTCATAGTAAAATATTAGAATTAGATGAAGGTGCAGCAAGTGTTTCTTTTGATGAAACGCATCATCCAATAAACGCACACAAGGTTTTGGATTTTTCAATTACCAAAAGTGTTGTAGGTGTCTTACTAATCGGTTTGTTAATGTTTTTAGGTTTTGTTAGATTAGCAAAACAATACAAAACAAAACAAATACCAACCGGTTTTGCAAGAGTTCTAGAGCCTTTGGTCTTATACGTTAGAGATGAGATTGCTAGACCTAATATTGGAAATAAACATTATAGAAGATTCACTGGATATTTACTAACTGTATTTTTCTTTATTTGGGCTTCAAATTTATTGGGTTTAATGCCATTTGGTTTTAATATTACTGGTCAAATAGCAATTACAGCAGCCTTAGCTATTTTTACTTTAGTAATTTATTCGTTTAGTGGAAATAAAGGATATTGGATGCATATGCTATGGATGCCAGGGGTTCCTGTGTTAATTCGTCCAGTTTTAGCAATTATAGAATTGGCTGGAGCATTATTAATCAAACCATTTTCATTATTAGTGCGTTTGTTCGCAAATATTACTGCAGGTCACATTGTGGTTATGAGTTTAATAGCAATAATGTTTACACTAAAAGAAACTATGGGAGTTGCAGGAGCAACATTCCTTTCTGTAGTGTTATCATTTTTAATAATATTAATTGAGATTTTAGTGGCTTTCTTGCAAGCATATATCTTTACAATGCTTTCAGCATTATTTATTGGTATGGCAGTAGAAGAACATGAAGAGGCTCATTAATCAAATTTGTTTAATTTAATATAAATACAATCATTATGTACAATTTAATTGGAGCAGGATTAGTAGTAATTGGAGCAGGAATTGGATTAGGTCAAATTGGTGGAAAAGCAATGGAAGGTATTGCTCGTCAGCCAGAAGCGACTGGAAAAATCCAAACAGCTATGATTATTGTTGCAGCACTTTTAGAAGGGTTAGCATTTGGTGCGTTAATCTTAGGAAAAGGTTAATAGAATCAAAAGAAAAAAAACACAATTTATAACGGTTGGTTATAAATTGTGTTTTAAAATTAAACAAATCAAAAAAATAAAAAGTAATTATTTAATAGTATGGAAGCATTGTTAAACGATTTTTCACCTGGGTTATTTATAGTTCAAACAATCTTATTGTTAATCTTAATTGGTTTAATGGTAAAGTTTGCTTGGAAACCAATTATGAATTCTTTAGAAGAAAGAGAGTCTGGAATTGAAGACGCATTGGCTGCTGCAGAAAATGCACGTAAAGAAATGCAAAACTTAAATGCAGACAACGAAAGATTATTAAAAGAAGCAAGAGAAGAAAGAGACGCAATGATGAAAGAAGCTAGACATATTAGCGATAATATGATTGCAGAAGCTAAAGAAGATGCAAAAGAAGTTACAGCTACATTAATTGAAAAAGCACAAGCTTCTATTCAGCAAGAAAAGCAAGCTGCATTAGCTGAAATTAAAAAGAGCGTTGCAGAATTATCTATTAGTATTGCAGAATCAGTAATTAAAAAAGAATTATCTAACAAGAAAGATCAACTAGACTTAGTTGAAGGAATCTTAAAAGATGTTACTTTAAACTAAGTAGAGTATGAAAGACGCAAGAGCAGCAATACGTTATGCAAAAGCAATTTTAAATCTAGCTAAAGATTCTAAAGAAGAAACTGCGGTAAATGACGATATGTTATTTATTAGCAAAACAATTTCTGAAAATGATGAATTTGAGGTGATGTTAAATAGCCCTATTGTTAAAATTTCTGATAAAATAAATATTTTAAATGCAATATTTAAAGGAAAAGTAAACAATATTACTCTTGGCCTATTTCATTTATTACAAGACAATAAAAGAATATCAATGTTATATTCTATTGCAAAACAATATGCAATAATTTATGATTTTGATAAGCATATGCAAGTTGCTAAGGTTACTACAGCAGTGCCTTTAACAAAAGAAATTGAAACAAAAGTTTTAGCAAAAATCGTTACTTTAACTGGCGATAAAGCAAACCTAGAAAACGAAGTTAATCCAAATATATTAGGCGGATTTATTTTGCGTGTAGGAGATATGCAATACGATGCAAGTATCTCTAATTATTTAAACGAATTGAAAAAGGAATTTGACAATAGTCATTATATTCCAAAAATATAAGTAGCAGTAAGCTATAAGCTCTATGTGTTGTGCATAAAGCTTAAAGCCCAAAGCCTAAAGCAAATTTTAAAAAGATGGCAAGTATTAAACCAGCTGAAGTATCAGCAATTTTAAAGCAACAGTTAACAAGTTTTGAAGCTAAAGCTACTTTAAATGAAGTAGGAACTGTTTTACAAGTAGGAGATGGAATTGCTCGTGTTTACGGTCTTTCTAATGTTCAATATGGTGAATTAGTAGAATTCGATAACGGATTAGAAGGTATCGTATTAAATTTAGAAGAAGACAACGTAGGTGTTGTATTATTAGGAGCTTCTACTTCTATTAGAGAAGGTTCTAATGTAAAACGTACAGATCGTATTGCTTCTCTAAAAGCAGGAGAAGGAATTGTTGGTAGAGTTGTAGATACTTTAGGAAGCCCAATTGATGGTAAAGGACCAATTACAGGTAAAACTTACGAAATGCCTTTAGAGCGTAGAGCTCCTGGAGTTATTTATAGAGAGCCAGTTACAGAGCCATTACAAACTGGTATTAAATCTATTGATGCAATGATTCCTGTTGGTAGAGGTCAACGTGAGTTGATAATTGGAGATAGACAAACAGGTAAATCTACAGTTGCTTTAGATACTATTTTAAATCAAAAAGAATTTTACGATGCTGGTAACCCAGTATATTGTATATATGTAGCTATTGGTCAAAAAGCTTCTACTGTTGCTGCAATTGCAAACATGTTAGAAGAAAGAGGCGCATTAGCTTACACAACAATTGTTGCTGCAAATGCATCAGATCCTGCTGCAATGCAAGTTTATGCACCATTTGCTGGAGCTGCAATTGGAGAATATTTTAGAGATTCTGGAAGACCAGCTTTAATTGTTTTTGATGATTTATCTAAACAAGCAGTTGCCTACCGTGAAATTTCTTTATTATTAAGAAGACCACCAGGACGTGAGGCATATCCTGGAGATGTATTTTACTTACACTCAAGATTATTAGAGCGTGCTGCAAAAGTTATTAATGATGATAAAATTGCAAGTGAAATGAACGATTTACCAGATTCTTTAAAAGGAATTGTAAAAGGTGGAGGTTCTTTAACTGCATTACCAATTATTGAAACTCAAGCAGGAGACGTTTCTGCATATATTCCAACAAACGTAATTTCGATTACAGATGGTCAAATTTTCTTAGATGGAGATTTATTTAACTCTGGTGTTCGTCCAGCAATTAACGTAGGTATTTCTGTATCTCGTGTTGGTGGTAATGCACAGATTAAATCTATGAAAAAAGTATCTGGTACTTTAAAACTAGATCAAGCACAGTTTCGTGAATTAGAAGCATTTGCTAAATTTGGTTCTGATTTAGATGCAGCTACTATGAGTGTAATATCTAAAGGACAGCGTAACGTTGAAATCTTAAAACAAGCTCAAAATGATCCATTTACAGTAGAAGATCAAGTTGCTATTATTTATGCAGGTTCTAAAAACTTATTAAAGGATGTTCCTGTAAATCAAGTTAAGAAATTCGAGAAAGATTATATCGATTATTTAAACGCAAAGCATAGAGATGCTTTAGATATTTTAAAATCAGGTAAATTAACACCTGAAGTTACTGCAACATTAGAATCAGCAGCTGAAGAAATTTCTAAACATTTTAATTAGAAATTAGTTTGTAGACGTTAAAAAATAAAACTAACGACTAGTAACTATTAACTAACAACTAAGAAATGGCAAACTTAAAAGAAATACGTAATAGAATTACTTCTATAAAATCAACTATGCAGATTACATCTGCCATGAAAATGGTATCTGCTGCAAAGTTGAAAAAAGCACAAGATGCAATTACGGCAATGCGCCCTTATTCATCTAAACTAACTGAATTATTGCAAAGTTTAAGTGCAACTTTAGATAGTGATGCTAGTGGAGCATATTCTAATCAAAAAGAAATTTCTAAAGTTTTAATTGTAGCTATAACTTCTAACAGAGGTTTATGTGGTGGTTTTAACTCGTCAATAACTAAAGAAGTTATTAACACTGTTCAAGAGAAATACAGTGATGTTAATGTTGACATATTATCTATTGGTAAAAAAGGAGCAGATATTTTAGGTAGAAAATTTAATATTATTGAAAGCAGAAATGATGTTTATGATAATTTAACTTTTGATAATATTTCTGTAATTGCAGAAAAGTTAATGAGTCTTTTTACTAACGGTACTTACGATAGAATTGAATTAGTTTATAATCAATTTAAAAATGCGGCAACTCAAATTACACAAGTTGAGCAATTTTTACCTATTAAACCTATTGATGATATTGAAACATCAGCTGTAAATTCTGATTATATCTTTGAGCCATCTAAAGAAGAAATAGTTTTAGCATTAATTCCTAAATCTTTAAAAACTCAATTATATAAAGCAATTAGAGATAGTTTTGCTTCAGAACATGGTGCTCGTATGACAGCAATGCATAAAGCAACTGATAACGCACAAGATTTAAGAGACGATTTACTGTTAACTTACAACAAAGCACGTCAAGCGGCAATTACCAACGAAATCTTAGAGATTGTTGGTGGTGCAGAAGCATTAAATAATTAGATTTATACTTCTGTAAACACAGAATCTTATAAAGTACAAAGAGCTTATCAAAATTTTGATAAGCTCTTTTTTTATATCTTAACATTTAAAATTATTTAAGAACCTGTAAAAATTAAACCCTAAAAATTATATCAATATTTGTAATTATGATTCTATTTTATAAATTTGAAAATATAAAGTTTGAAGAATTCTACCATTTATAATTACATCAGCAATCAATAATAATTAGACTTAAGGTCATCAGAAATTAAAAAAATTTACTTTTGACTTGAAAACAAATGAAGCATTAATTAGTTACATTGTAAAAGGAAAAACAAAATACTTCAAAATATAATCTATCAAAAAATAGAATTCTGTATTTTACCCAAAAATCTAAAAACCTCATTATTATTTAGTTAACAATAGTTATTCAGAACATATTTTTTGGCACGCAATTTGAATATTCATAAGCATAACCATTAAATTGAAAGCTTATGAAGACTCTAAAATTACTTTTCGCAATTATTATTACAGGAACTCTTCTTAATTCGTGTACAACAGTATATCAAGATTCTTATTATGAATACGAACCAACATTAGAAGAAGTTGTTTCAGAATATGATTTATGGTATGTAGATTATCATAGAACATCTGGAAATGGAGATATTCCTTATGTTTCTAGAGCATTTACTTTATCATTTATCAACGGAGTTTTATACGCTAATAATAACATTGTTGATATTGGAAAAACGGGAAATGGTTTAGGAATTGATGTTGGAACATACAATACTTTTAGTGGTTTACTAAAAACGAATCATGATCTAGATGGTGTAAATAATTTTGAAGTTACCATTCTATCTAACAACGAAATTAGATTATACAACCAAAGACAAAATGTGAACTATTATTTAATAGGCTACAATATTAACAATTTTGATTATGATAAATTGTTCTATGAAAACATAGAATATTTTTTACAAGAATACATTGCTTGGGAAAATACAGATGTATTTGGCGGAACTCCAAATGCTTTTGATAATGAACATTTTTTAGCTTTTACTCCAGAAAATATAACAACGTTTTATAGTTCTCAAGATAACTTTGGCACACAAGTTGATTATATTAATTGGGATTATATAGGTGGATATGAAGTGTATGATGTTACTGGTTATGAAGACCTAAAATTTTTAACACTTAATTATGATGGCGGAGATATAGAAGAATTTGAATTGAGCGTTATCAATGATAGTAAGATTCGTTTGTATCATATAAACTCAGACACGACATACGATTTTTCTGGTAGAGGATTTGTACAGTATTTAAAAGGTGAAAAAAATGTTAAAACTGAAACACCAACTGTAAGAAACAACAACAGAAAACGTACTAAAGTAGAAAGAAAGACAAAGATTAGAAGAAATTTAAAATAAGTTTGGTTAGTTGATTTTTGGTTGGTTATTTCTCAATAACCAATTGAAAGGAGAACCGTCCTGAGGAGGACGGTTTTTTCTTTGCTTATTATTGATGAAAAAATATTGATTTATAAACAAAATAAACCGCTAGTTTTCATAATTTTAAGCACTAGAAAAACAATACTAAAATTAATGAAAAAAACAGCATTTATAACTGGCGCAACTTCAGGAATTGGTAAAGCTACCGCAGAATTGTTTGCCAAAAATAATATCAGATTAATTCTTTGTGGAAGAAGGTCAGCACGGTTAGAAAAACTCAAAGAAGAATTAAGTAAACTTACAAAAGTAATAACACTGCAATTTGATGTTTCTAAAAGAGAAGAAGTTGCAACTGCAATCAATTCACTTCCAGAAAACTTTAAGGAAATAGATATTTTGATTAATAATGCAGGAAATGCACATGGCTTATCAAGTATTCAAGATGGCCATTTAGATGATTGGGATGCAATGTTAGATATTAACGTAAAAGGTTTGTTGTATGTTTCTAAAGCAATCATTCCAAAAATGGTTTCAAATAATAACGGATTTATTGTAAATATTGGCTCAATTGCTGCAAAAGCTGTATATCCTAATGGAAATGTATATTGTGCATCAAAACATGCTGTAGATGCTTTAAATAAAGCCATGAGAATTGATTTAAACAAACATAACATTCGTGTTTCTGCAATTCATCCAGGTGCTGTAGAAACTGAGTTTTCTGATGTTCGTTTTAAAGGTGACACAGAAAAAGCAAAAACCGTTTATGCGGGTTATAAAGCTTTGCAAGCAGAAGATATTGCAGATATCATTCATTTTGTGGTAACAAGACCTTATCACGTAAATATTGAAGATTTAGTGGTGTATCCAACAGCACAAGCAACAGCAACAATTTTAAATAGAAATTAAATGCCAACATCAGAAATAATAATTGGATGTATGTCTTGGGGAAAATGGGGAAAACAATTTTCTACCAAAGAACAAGTTGAACTAATTCAGTTTTGTTTAGAAAACGGGAATTCAACTTTTGATCATGCAGATATTTATGGCGATTATTCTACGGAAGCCGAATTTGGAAAAGCGTTTGTGGAAAGTGGAATTGCTCGTGAAGATATTCAGTTAATTTCTAAATGTGGTATCCAACTTGTTGGCGAAGCTAGAAACAATAAATTAAAGCATTATAATTATGCTAAAGAATATATTATTTGGAGTGTAGAAAATTCTTTACAAAATTTTAAAACTGATTATTTAGACACGCTTTTATTGCACAGACCAAGTCCGTTAATGCAACCTGATGAAATTGCAGAAGCTATTTCTGAATTGAAAGAAAGTGGTAAAATAATAAATTTTGGAGTTTCAAACTTTACACCTTCTCAGGTTGATTTAATTGCTGATAAAATTCCGGTTTCTATAAATCAAATAGAATTTTCTTTAACACATTATGCTGCAATGCAAAATGGCAGTTTAGATCAAATGTTACAGAAACAAATTCAGCCAATGTGTTGGAGTCCTTTAGGAAATGTTTTTAAAAATGAAACTCCTCAATCTTTTAGAATAAGAAAAATTCTAAACATTTTATCAAAAAAATATGCAGTTTCTAATGATGTGCTTTTATTGGCTTGGATTTTAAAACATCCAGCAAAAATTTATCCAGTTATTGGTACTACAAATAAAGAACGAATCTTAAATGCAAATAAAGCTTTAGAAATTGATTTAGATTTACAAGATTGGTTTTTACTTTTAGAAGCAAGTAAAGGAGAAGAAATGCCATAAAAAATGATTAACAAACGCTTACTTATTAAAAATCTACTTTCTCACAATGATGAGAACAGTTTTTATGATAAAAAGCAAAAATTATCATTAAGTACAAAAGATGGAAAAGCAAAGTTTTTAAAGCATATTTGTGCGCTTTCAAATTCAAATCCAGAAAATAATTCTTACATCGTAATTGGTATTGAAGACGAGGAAAACAAGATTATTGGTGTAGATTTTTATGATGATAGCAAAATTCAAAATTTGGTAAATGCATATTTAAAAAATCCACCAAAAATTGAGTATGAAAATGTTCCTTTTCCAAGATTACCTCGTCATAAAGTAATTGGTTTGGTAACTATTCATCCAAATAATAAAATAACATCACTTTTAAAAAATGCTTGGAAATATAGAAAAGGAACCACTTTTTATAGACGAGGAAGCAACTCAATACCAGCAAATTCAAATTTTGAGTTACTAAACACCAACAAAGAAATTGTTGCTGCTATAGAAAAAAATGCACGTAATAATATCGAATTAACTTTAGATGGCGTTTTCGATTTTATTAATAATCACAAAACAGAATACAACCCAAAATACAAAGTTTTTAATGAACAGTTTGTGTTGTGTTGGGCAGGAGAAAAGAAAGTTTTAAATGGTGAAGAATTCTTTTCTAGAGTAGATATTGAATTGATAAACGAGCAAGTAAAACTATTTTTTTCTGCTTTAGATGATGTTCAAATTAGTTTTAATAACCATTCATTTATTGTAACAGAATTCATTTATTTAGGTCTAGAAAAGCAAGAGAAATTGTATCCGTTAGAAAAAACGATTATCAATTTTAAAAATAATGGAAAGCATGATATTATTAAAGAATTCTTGTTTCAACCACCAAAATTTGATGGAACAATAATTCAGCATATTTTTTTAAATAATAAGGCAATCATCAAAAAAATTGAAAAAGGAATTCCACTTTCTGTAACAGAACATGAAGATGTTTTACGATTACCAACCAATTCTTTAATCTGTTTTTTATATGGTTTTTTAGATGCTGCAGATCTGCTAAAAAATGCCAAAGACTACATCAAAAACTTAGATGATAAAACAACTTATATCTCTTATAAAGAGGCACTGAGAGTAATTAGAAAAGTGAAGTATGGTTAGAGAAGTTCGTTTAACGGTATAGTGTATGATTTCGTTGCATGTTTAAGCACTAAAGTTAGCAAATAAATCACCGATAGAAAGTCCGCGAGGACTTTCGTAAGTAGGCTTTAACTAGCAATGAATTATACACATTGTTGTACACAGTACTTTTATTTCCATTTTTTTATTAATTCAGTCACACCTTTTTTAATTCCGTCATAAAAGTCTCCATTTTTAAATTCGGGAATTATGGTTTCTTCAATTACGTTTTTACAGATTTCGTCCGTCAAAATCAGTTCCGTTCCTGTTCCAGTTGCAATTCCGATTTGTCGACAAGGATTGCATACAACTATTGTCAATCCGTTATTTTTTTCCGCATTTCCAATTCCCCATTCGTTTCCTATGTCAACAGCATATTTTTGGATATTTTGATATGGTTTTATGCTGTCAATTGTTATGATAACGATTTGTCTCGTAGTTTCAATATCATAGTAATAAAGCAATTTCGATAATTCAGTACGCTGTAATTCTGTGAATACTTTCCCATAATCGTTTATAATTCCAATTGGTTTAGGAAAAGTACTTTTTATCGTTCCTGAAGATTCAACTTCAGTTTTTGATTCTTTAGTTTCTATTTCCTGTGCTGAACCCTTACAAGAAAGAAAATTCAAGGTTAGAAATAGGATTAATATTTTAGTTCCGATTTTCATTTTATCACTTCTTTCCATTTGTCAGATTCCGCAAACTCTTTTACAATTCGGTTTCTTTCAGTTAGTAATTCAGTCATATATTTTTCCAGAAAGAGTTTGTCCGCTAACTTTCCTAAAATTCCAAAAGGTGATTTATAATCGAAAAAGTCGGTCATCAAAGTTCCACCATTCGATTCAGCAAAGTGATGTTCGTGTTTAAATTCCGCAAATGCTCCTTTAACCATTTCGTCCGCAAAGTAATTCGGTTTATCAAATTCCGTTATTTTGGAAGTTAGTTTTTGATAGATTCCAAAGTGTTTTGCTCGCCAAGTTACGCTTTCATCTATTCCAATTAATCCACTTGTTTTTCCAGCGATTGCTTCTTCATTAGTTTGTTCGGTCGATATTTTGTGCAAATCGATACTTCGAGATAGGTCAAACACGATATTTCTATCAGCTTTTATTTCAGTTTGAAGTTCAATTCTCGGCATTTTTCGGGTATTGTGTACAACTATAATGATAAGCTAAGTTTTAATTTATTTTATCATAAGTTAAACGAAGTTAGCGGTTTTTTTTGAGAAGGTCAAGTTTACACAAAACTCAACTTAGAAAAAGATTTATTTAGAATAGAAACATCATCAACTTGCAACCATTTATCTAAAATGGTTGCATAAATTTCTCTAAAATCTATCTCGTATTTTAGGTTTCCATTTTTATCTAAATCTCCTAAATTTGGTAAGTTATTATACAAACCTTGTTTCTTTAAGTTATTTCCCATCACAAACACATTATTTGCGGTTCCGTGATCTGTACCTTTAGATTCATTTTGTTTTACACGTCTACCAAACTCAGAAAAAGTAAGAATAATAACATCATCAAAAGCATTATTTTTTTCTAAATCGTTTACAAAAACCTCCATGCTTTCTGCATAAATTTTTAATAATCTTTCTTGTGTTCCTGCTTGATTTGCGTGTGTATCAAAGCCGCTTAAACCTGCATAATACACTTGCGTTTCTAAGCCAGAATTTATAAACTCAGCAATCGTTTTTAGCTGTCTACCAAAAATATTTTTAGGATAATCTGAACTAGAAGATTTTGTTTTACTTTTTTCGAAAATATGTTTTGCAGATGATTTTGCATCAATCATAGTATTGTATAAATATCCTAAATTATGTTCATTTAAATGCGCATCAGAATAACTCTTTATAACATTATTAAAAAATGGTTCGCGCATCGATTTATAAAACAAATTAGGATCTGTTATTGCCAAGCCATTTTGGGTTTTTCCTTTTAGCATTAAAGACAAACTTTCATCAACTTCAATGGCATTATAAGGGTTTCCTTTTGTGTAATCTAAATATCTGCCAACCCAACCATTTTGCAAATATTCATTGCTATCACTGGCAGTTTGCCAAATATCTGTAGCTCTAAAATGAGACAAATTTGGGTTCGGATATCCAACATTATTTATAATACTTACAAAACCTTTATTGTATAAATCTTGTAATGGTTTTAAGCTTTTATGAAGCCCAACTTCATCAGAAATTCTAAATAAATCGTTTTGCTTTAGAGCAATATTATTTCTTTGCTGATAATAAATATCGTTGTTAAAAGGTACAACAGTATTTAAACCATCATTACCACCTTTTAACTGAATAATTACTACTTTTTTATTGCTAAAAGCTTTCATTGTATTGTTCTCAAAAGCTTTTAGAAACTGCGGAACAAAAAACATTCCGGATGCAAAAGTAGTTTGTTTTAAAAAATCTCTACGTTTCATAAATGATAAAAATTAGCAAAGTTGATATTCTGGTAAACTCATTAATTGTACACAAAAATCTTGCTTTGGCATTTGCATATTATTCATTAACATTTTTGATGTTCCAAGATTTAATTTTGTGGTAATTACATGCTTAATCAATTCTTGATGAGAACTTTTTTTATAGTTTTCATTAAAGGTTTCCCAATCTGTTTTTGTTTTTATAAATGCTTTTCTACGTAATTTTTTTTCATCAAAATTAGTATCTATAGATTCCTCATCTCCTTTATCAGAATATGTAATTTCTGCATTATTTAGTAAAACCGATGGTAAACGCAAACGTGTAACAATTGTATTACTATCAATCCAATTTCTGCCAGTTTTCCAACCTGCAACATTTGGCGGACTCATTAAAACCTGACCTAATAATTTTTGTAACAATAAAATTTGTTTTGATTTTTCTATCGTATAAGGTACAATTGTGTTGATGCCTATTAAAAATTCGATTGGCGATTTTATTTTAGTTCCTATATTTTCATCTGCATAAAACCAATCTGAAAGTAACACAAAACGCATTAAGTTTTCAATATTATAATCTTTATAGAAAACTGCTGTCATTTCGTTTATATGATCTTCATTGAGGTTATCATTTACAAAATAAGTATAAATTTTTTCTGATATAAATTTAGCACATTCCTTTTTCTCTAGAATTAAATCTATAATATCATCTCCTTTAAAATTACCAGATTTTCCAAAAAATGTTTTTTCATTCTCATCATGATTTCTAACTTTAAATGAAAATTCTCCTTTAAAATTATGATTATATCCGGTAAAAGCTCTTGCAGATTCTTTAATATCTTGCTCTGTATAATTGTCTTGCCCCAAAGTAAAAAGTTCCATTAATTCACGAGCAAAATTCTCATTAGGGCTTTTTTTCTTGTTCTGTTTATTGTTTAAATAACCAAGCATTGCAGCTTCTTTGGCAATAATTTTAGTAAAATCGCCAAAGTTTCCAAGTGCATTTTTACGCAAAGCATTGTTGTAATTTTCTACAAATAAGATATTTTTACTTTCGCAAACAAAATGATTAGCCCAAAATAAGGTCATTTTTTCACGTAAAATTTCACTAGGATTTTTTAAACGCTCAACCCAATTTATAGAAAACTCTTGTATTTTTTTTCTGCTGATTTTTTGTAGTTCTCTTCGCTGTTTTTGATCCTTATAATCTTTAGGAGTTATATTCTTTAAAAAAGAAGTATCAACTGTTAAAAGAGTTGTTTTATCCGAAGAAATAAATAACTCGTTTATCACATTTTTCTTGCTTTTTTTTGATAAACGCACTAGTTCTTTTGGCGTAATACCAAAACCAACTCTATTATATAAATGCTGTATGTGTGCTGATTTCATGAGCTTTAGACTAAAATAATTAAAGATAGTTTAATTTTATTATAAAAATATACTTTTAAATAAAACGATACATTTTTAATTTTTGAAAATAAAGATTCATTAATTATATACGTTTTATTACATATTTGTCAAAGATTTTATACTTTAACTGACATTTTTACTGATTGGATTATTTTTGATAATATTTTTTTAAATTATTTTTAAAAGTTATGTTTCACTACCATCAAAGGGATAGAGAACAATTTTTTAATTTTTATCCTCTTCAATTTATAAGTTTATACATTTTCATACCAGTTTTTTATCCTTTTGGCTTGATTTTCGCGGTTTGATAATTCATCAGTTAAAATTAAAATATTTGATGTGTAAAAATTATACAAAAAAATATTTTTAAAATAAATAATACAGTATGAGTCAAGTTAAAGAGAACAATACAGTTAAAGTAAACTACACAGGTAAATTAACCGACGGGCAAATTTTTGATACTTCAGAAGGAAGAGAACCAATACAATTTACTTTAGGTCAAGGACAGATAATTCCTGGTTTTGAAAAAGGGTTGATTGACATGGAGGTTAACGAAAAGAAAACCATTACTATCGCCAAAGAAGAAGCTTACGGAGAAGTAAATAAAGCTTTAATTCAAGAAGTAAATAAAGCTGATCTTCCACAAGACATGGAACCAAAAGTTGGAATGGGCTTAGTGTCTAAAACTCCAGACGGACAAGAAATGAACTTAATGGTTGTTGAAGTTAAAGAAGAAACTATTGTTATTGATGGTAATCATCCTTTAGCAGGTAAAGATTTAGTTTTTGATATTGAAGTTTTAGAAATTTCATAAAACGCATTTTTATATAGAAAATTTATATTAAAATAAATACTATTTCATAAAAAACCCAACTTTTAAAAAGTTGGGTTTTTATATTTTTATAAAATAATTAGTTCATTAAATATCAAACTTTATTCCTTGTGCTAAAGGTAATTCATCAGAATAATTTATGGTATTAGTTTGTCTACGCATATACACTTTCCAAGCATCAGAACCAGATTCTCTACCTCCACCAGTTTCTTTTTCACCTCCAAAAGCACCACCAATTTCTGCACCAGAAGTTCCAATATTTACGTTTGCAATTCCACAATCTGAACCAGCAAAAGACAAGAATTTCTCTGCTTCTTTCATTTCATTTGTCATAATTGCAGATGATAATCCTTGTGCAACACCATTTTGTTTTTCAATCGCATTTTCTACTTCTCCAGCATATTTCATTACATATAAAATTGGTGCAAAAGTTTCATGCTGTACAATTTCAAAATGATTTTCTGCTTCAATAATTGCAGGTTTTACATAACAACCAGATTCATAACCTTCTCCTTCTAAAACGCCACCTTCAACTAAAACTTTTCCACCTTCAGCTTTTGCTTTTTCAATAGCAGCTAAATATGTATTTACAGAATCATGATCAATTAAAGGACCAATATGATTTTTTTCATCTAAAGGATTTCCAATAGTTAATTGTTTGTAAGCACCAACAATTGCATCTCTAACTTTATCATACACAGATTCATGAATAATTAATCTCCTTGTAGATGTACAACGTTGTCCGCAAGTTCCTATAGCTCCAAAAACTGCTCCTGGTACAACTACTTTTAAATCTGCAGTTGGTGTAATAATAATTGCATTATTTCCTCCTAATTCTAGTAAAGATTTTCCAAAACGTTGTGCAACTGTTGCGCCAACAATTCTTCCCATTCTTGTAGATCCTGTTGCTGAAATTAACGGAATTCTAATATCAGAAGTCATCATTTCACCAACTTTATAATCTCCATTTATAATACAAGAAATTCCTTCTGGTAAGTTATTTTCTTTTAAAATTTCTGCAATAATATTTTGACAAGCAATAGAACATAAAGGTGCTTTTTCTGATGCTTTCCAAACACAAACATCGCCACAAATCCAAGCTAAAGCAGTGTTCCAAGCCCAAACTGCAACAGGAAAATTAAATGCAGAAATTATACCGACGACACCAATTGGATGCCATTGTTCTCTCATTACATGTCCTGGTCTTTCAGACGGAATTGTTTGTCCGTTTAATTGACGAGATAAACCTACAGCAAAATCACAGATGTCTATCATTTCTTGTACTTCTCCATAACCTTCTTGCAAAGATTTTCCCATTTCATAGGAAACTAATTTTCCTAAAGGTTCTTTTAAATCTCTTAATTTATTTCCGAATTGACGAACAATTTCTCCTCTTTGTGGAGCTGGCATGTTTCTAAAAGATAAAAAAGCTTTAGTTGCCGTTTCCATCACTTTTTCGTAATCTTCTTTTGTAGTAGATTTTACTTTTCCAATCAATTTACCATCAACGGGAGAATAGCTTTCAATAATTTCTCCGTTAGAAAAACTATTTGAACCTGTAGAAGTTCCTTCGTTTAAATCTTTTATTCCTAATTCTTTTAAAGATTCTTTAATTCCAAAGTCTATCATTTTGTTGTTCCGTTTTTGTTGTTTAAATTCGAAGAACGAATTTACAATTTTTTTATCAATTTGTAAATTAAACAAAAACATTGTATTTTGTTTAAAATTAAACACTTTAATTATGAAAAAAATTATAACTCTTCTTTCCCTTTTAATTGTTTTCTTAGGATGTAAAAATGAAACTAAAAACTCATCCGAAGAAACACAAACTAATATTAAAAAAAACAAATTTGCAATTATAATTCATGGTGGAGCAGGCACAATTTTAAAGAAAAATATGTCTGATGAAAAAGAAGCAGCCTATAAATCTAAACTAGAAGATGCAATTAAGATTGGTTATACTATTTTAAAAAATGGTGGAACAAGCCAAGAAGCTGTGATGAAAACGATTCAAGTTATGGAAGAATCACCTTTGTTTAACGCTGGAAAAGGAGCTGTTTTTACACATGAAGAAAAAAATGAATTAGATGCTTCTTTTATGGATGGAAAAACATTAAATGCTGGTGCTGTTGCAGGAGTTACAAACGTAAAAAGCCCAATAGAATTAGCTATAAAAATAATGACAGATTCTGATCATGTAATGCTTTCTGGATCAGGAGCTAGTGAATTTGCCAAAGAAAAAGGACTAGAAATTGTTGATCCAAGTTATTTTTATACAGAAAAACGTTTTAAATCGCTTCAAAGAATTAAAGACAAAGAAAAAACTGCGCTTGATCATGATGATAAAAAAGCAGTTTTTTATGATGCCGACATTAAAAATAGCAAATTTGGAACAGTAGGTTGTGTAGCTTTAGATAAAAATGGAAATATTGCTGCAGGAACTTCCACAGGAGGAATGACTAACAAACGTTGGGGGAGAATTGGCGATGCACCAATTATTGGTTCTGGTACGTATGCAAATAATAAAACCTGTGGAGTTTCATCAACTGGTTGGGGAGAATATTTTATACGAAGTCAAGTTGCGTATGATATTTCTGCACAAATGGAATATCAGCAAAAAACGTTGAAAGAAGCAACAAAAGATGTTATTCAAAATAAACTTACTAAACTTGGTGGAACTGGTGGAGTTGTTGCTTTAGACAAAAATGGGAATATGTCTTTTGAGTTTAATACTGCAGGAATGTACAGAGCATCGATGGATGACAAAGGGAATTTAATACTGAAAATTTACAAAGAATAATCTAACCATTCTTCTGGTAAAGACTCTAAATTGAGTTCTATACTTTCTGATTTTAATTTCTTTTTTAAACCTAATTTAGTAATCTTAGGAATTGATAAATTGATGTTATTTCTTTTATTTATCAATTCTAATACTTCTTCTATTGATCTTTTACCACACAAAACCAAGCTATTCATCATAGCATTAGATTCCTTTTCTAAATCAAAAAAATCTACAAAAAATTTGGGTTTATCATCTTGATAAATAACCCATTGCGTATCCTTCTTTTTTATGAGTTCTACAACCTGTTTGGTTCCGCTAAAAGTTCTGTATGTAGAAAGTTTAAATTTCATATTTTGTATTTTACATAAATTATGACACATTTTTTTATTAAATGTCACAATTTACTTGTATATACTGCCTTTATATTGAAATATTAACAGCCTACAAAAATAATCAATTTATTCTAATTACATTTTTTATTTCGATTAAATGACAATAAAACTCTTTAAACGTAATTAAAAAAAAGGCCCTTATTATACTAAAATTTATATTTAATTCCTGAATAAATTCCTAAGTTAAAAGGAGCAAAACCATTAGAATTTTCACTAAACGTATGTAGTTGAGCTTTTAACATCGGGTTTAAATTTAAAGACCATTTTTTATTTAATGAATAATTAAAGTCAAATCCTAAATTTCCACTAAAATTAATGGTATTTAAATTGTTTGCTTTTCCTGATTTAGATAGAAATTGGCTCTCTAAATTAATTTCATTTTTATTTAAAAACAAAGAACTAAATCCTGCTACTATTTCTGTATTAAACTTTTTACTGCTTAAAAAATTATATTTTACTTCAATTGGAATTTCTATATAACCATATTGTTGATTTAACTCTCCACTTAAACTAGTTCTAGATATTACTGAACTACTAGCAAAATCTGAGCTTTGAGTACTAATTTCATTAAAAGAAAAAGAATCTCCACTATTAAATGCAACCGACGACGAACTTGTAGAAATTGTGACAACAGCAGTTACTTGACGATTTGAAAAACTCATTTCTTGTAAATGTATTCCAGATTGAATACTCCATTTTTTATTTATTTTATATCCGATTTGCAAACCGTAAGAATACGAACTTTGCCCTTTTGTGGAGTTTGATAAACTTTTATCTATTGGCGATGTATTAGAAAACGAATTAGAATTTAATACTGCAAAAACAGGTGCAATAGACCATTTTTCTTTTGATGATTTAGGTGAAAAAAGACTATCTTTTTTTTCTACAAACTTGTTTAAATCAACTTTATTTGTAATTGATTCTTTTTCAACTTTAGTAAGTTCTTTCTTTTTATCAGAAAAAAACGTTGTGTTATCAATTATAATAATCTCTTTCTTATGTATTGAATCTATATTTTCTTTGTTAGAATTATCAGCAAAAAAAGTCTTTTCTTTCTCGTTTTTTTTGCTAACTAACTTCTTAATAATATCTGTATTTTTAGGGTTTATTTTTTGTTGATTACTAGGTCTTCTATTTATTTGTTTATCAGAAATAAGAATTTTTTCCTCACTCTTTTCATCCTGAATTATAGTATCTATTTTGGTCTTATAAATAGTTTTCAATTTTATTTCTTTCTTAGGGCTTTCTGTAATTATAATGTCTGAATCTGTTTTATTAAAAACATCTTTATCATCAGAAAAAGGAAACAACAAAATTCCTAAAAGTAACATTGCTGCAATTCCGCTTGCAAACCACCAAACAGGAACTACTCTCCTCTTCTTCTTTTTAAGTTTAGATTCAATATTGTTCCAAACTCTTTTATTTGGAGTTGCCTCCAAATTTTTAAGCTGTTCTTGAAACAATTTATCTAAATTATTATGATCCATTAATTAATTTTTTTGTGCTTTTTTCTGATGATTTTCTAACTGTTCTTTTAAAATTTTTCTAGCTCTAGACAAGTTAGATTTGGATGTTCCTACAGAGATATTTAGCATTTCTGCAATTTCTTTATGCGTATAATTATCTAAAACATATAGATTAAAAATCAATCTATATCTATCTGGTAATTGCTGAATATAATTTAACAAAACATCCACACTAAAAATGGTAGTATCTATATCGAATTCTTCCATCTCATCCTCATCAGAAATTTCTTTTACAATTTGTAAAGGAGCTTTTTCTCTATATTTTTGTAAAGCTGTATGTATCGTAATTCGTTTTAGCCAACCTTCAAAAGAACCTTTATTTTTATATTGTTCAATTTTATTGAAAATAGTGATAAAACTATCTTGTAAATTATCTTCTGCATCTTGATAATTACGAGAATATTTTAAACAAACAGCAAACAGTTTATCAGAAAAAAGCTGATAAACCTGTGCTTGTGCTGCAATTTTTTGTTTGCAACATTCCTTTATGAGTTCTTCTAGTTTGATGGTTCTAATTTACAGGAACTACAACTTCCTCAAAAATATTTTCGCCATTACTATCTTTTCCTTTATAAAACTTAAAAACATAGTCTTCTAGCTGTGATGCTTTTACCGGAATCTTCTTTTCTTCTTGTATAATAGCTTCTGTACAAGGAGAATCTAATTCTACAAAGGCAGAAATAGCAACAATTCTTGTAGTGTCTTGAGGTTCATAATAAATTTGATTAAAATGATAACATCCATTTGGCAAAGAATATTTTACTGCAATTGTATCTATTTGACCATACGTAAAACTTGCTGGCGTTATTGCTTCATCAATTGGTAAATACTCAAAAGTGTAATTTAGTTCATCATTATCTGTGTTTAAACAAGCGGAAAAAACAAGTAATCCGAATAAAAGTAGTGTAAATTTTTTCATTTTTTTTAATGTATTTTAGTTAATAAATAAGTTTTGGAAATCCGTTTTGGCATTCTACTGAAGTTGGAGGATTTGTAATTGAACAATCTGAAATTACACCCCATTTAATGTTAAAATCTTTTTCTGTTTGCGTATATGTTTCTATTTTCTGTAGAAAAGCAGTAGTATCTATTTTCGATGAATAAGCGATATAACCTTTAGGACCTCCACAAGCTTTTGATCCGTAAGCAACAAAATTCCAATCAGCAGCATCTGAGCAAGAAATACTATAAGACAAATTTTGAATTTCATTAAATAAATCCATTAAACTTCTATGCTCTAATTCTTTTTCTGAAAGTTCTCTTTTTACGACTAATTTTTCTTCTGATACTTCTAAAATTCGCCATTGAAAATCTCCTATAAAAGAAGTTGTGCTAATTTTAACGAGACTATCTTCTACAAATTCCCAAGTTCCTGTATAATCAGTAAATGTTAAAGGAGGAGTTCCACACCAACCCGAAGAACGTTCTATAAAAACACCTTTTTCTACAAATGATATTCCATAAGAATCATTTGGTAAAGAATTTACTCGTGTAAAAGTTATTTGTTCATCTTCATAACTAGTCTCTGCCCAATAGCCAAATAATAAACTATCGTTAGGATCTATAATTAATTCATTGCTTTGATTGTTAATTTCGCAAGAAAAAAGAAAAACCGTAAGAAATAATGATAAAAAGGCTGTTTTAGTTTTCATAATATTGAGTTCTTTTTTACAAGATGCAAAAACTTTGAGATGGTTGCGTCTAATAATCTTATTTTTGCAATAATATATGCAAGAAACTATTTTTAACATAAAGTCTAATGAGCAGTTTGCAAAAGCTGCACTTGAAGTTTTTAAACATCAATTTAAAAACAATAAAGTATATCGTTCTTTTTGCGATTTACTATACATTCATCCTTCGGATGTTACTAAGATTGATGAAATTCCGTTTTTACCAATTCAGTTTTTTAAGTTGAGAGAAATACTTTCATCCACAGAAAAAGTTGAAGAAATTTTTACAAGTTCTGGTACAACAGGAAGTGTTACTAGCAAACATTTTGTAACCGATATCAACCTTTATAAACAAAGTTATTTATCCGGATTTTCTCATTTTTATGGAAACATAGAAGACTTTGTGGTACTCGCTTTATTGCCAAATTATTTAGAAAGAAATGGCTCTTCTTTGGTTTTTATGGTGGATGATTTAATTGCAAAATCTAAAAACTCTGAAAGTGGATTTTACCTCAACAATTTAGATGAATTAGCACAAAAACTCATCAATCTTGATAAAAATGGACAAAAAGTATTGTTGATTGGCGTTTCTTTTGCGTTGTTAGATTTGATTGAAAAACATCAATTTAAACTTAAAAACACCATCATTATGGAAACTGGTGGTATGAAAGGCAGAAGAAAAGAATTGATAAGAAACGAATTACATCAGCTATTACAAGACGGTTTTGGGGTTGATGAAATTCACTCAGAATACGGAATGACAGAACTGTTAAGTCAAGCTTATTCTAAAGGAAACGGAATTTTTGAAACACCACCTTGGATGAAAATTTTAACCAGAGATACAGAAGATGCTTTGACAATTTTGCCTAAAGAAAAAACAGGCGGCATAAATATAATTGATTTGGCAAACTATAATTCTTGTTCATTTATTGCTACGCAAGATTTAGGAAAAGTACATAAAAATGACACCTTTGAAATTATTGGTCGTTTTGATGATTCTGATATTAGAGGTTGTAATTTAATGGTGTTATAGAAACTAAAATAATTATGAGATTAAAATTAATACAAGATTTTAAAGAGTTTGCTGTTAAAGGAAACATGATTGATATTGCGATTGGTGTAATTATTGGCGCAGCTTTTAATAAAGTAGTAAATGTTTTAGTAAAAGAAATTTTAATGCCACCATTATCTTTTATGACCAATGGTTCAAATTGGGAGAGCAAGAAAATTATTTTAAGAGAAGCAGTTATTGTTGACAACAAAATTACTCTAGAACAAATAGCTATTGGTTACGGTAAATTTTTAGAAACAGGAGTAGATTTTTTAATAATTACTTTTTCTGTTTTTGTGGTTGTAAAAGTGATGAATTCAATGAAGAAAAAAGCTGAAGATCCTAAAAATGAAAAAGTAGTTACACCTAAAAACATTGAATTAATGAATAAAACCAATGAACTTCTAGAGAAACAAAACGAGTATTTAAAGAAACTTATTTCCAAGGATATTTAAACTAATGTAATTTTTTGTGTGTGTTTTCGACTGAAAACAGATGAAACAATATACTACCTTATTATTACTACTAATTTCAATCACTTTTTCTGCCCAAAATTACAATACTAAAAATGGTTTTGTTGCAGAAGGTTATGATGTAGTTTCTTATTTTAATAACAAAGCAGAAAAAGGGAATAAAGAGTTTACCACAGAATTTGATGGTGTAAAATTCAAGTTTTCATCAAAAGAGAATTTAGCGAAATTTAAAGAAAATCCGAAGAAATACGCCCCTCAATATGGTGGTTATTGTGCGTATGCAATAGGATTAAAAGGTGAAAAGGTAACTATAAATCCGAAGACTTATGAAATTAGAGATGGTAAATTATATCTTTTCTACAATTCTTGGGGAACAAATACCTTAGAACTTTGGCAAAAAGAAGGCCCTGAAAAGTTGCAAAAACAAGCAGATAAAAACTGGAAAAAAATAATAGCTAATTAATATTCTCACTGTTATGAGCGTATAATTCATAACAAAAAAAAGAGCTGAATTAGTTAATTCAGCTCTTTCTTAATTTTATAAAGTTATTGTTACTCAACAACTAGTAAATAATATGTTTTTTTACCACGTTGTAATAACACATATTTATTTGCAATTAAATCTTCTTTAGTAATTGTAAAATCATCTTTTACTTTTTCTTTATTTACAGAAATTGCATTTTCTTTTAACGCTCTTCTAGCCTCTCCGTTAGAATTCAAAAAGTTATTTTTTGCAGCTAAAGCACCAATCATATCTAAGCCTTCTTCAATATCAGCAATAGAAACGGTAGCTTGTGGCACACCATCAAACACATCTAAAAATGTTTGTTCGTCTAAAGATTTTAAATCAGAAGCTGTAGATTTTCCAAATAAAATAGAAGAAGCTTTTAAAGCATTTTCGTAAGCTTCTTTACCATGTGTTAAAATAGTAACTTCTTCTCCTAATTTCTTTTGTAATAAACGTAAATGCGGATTTTCTGAATGTTCTGTAATTAAATTTTCTATCGTTTCTTTGTCTAAAAATGTAAACTTTTTAATAAAGTTTTCTGCATCTTCATCCGAAGAATTTAACCAATATTGATAAAATTTATAAGGTGATGTTCTGTCTGCATTTAACCAAACATTTCCTCCTTCAGTTTTTCCAAATTTTGTTCCGTCTGCTTTTGTAACCAAAGGAACTGTAATTGCATATGCTTTTCCTTGTGCTTTTCTACGGATTAATTCTGTACCCGTTGTAATATTTCCCCACTGATCAGAACCACCCATTTGCAACTTACAATTCTTTTCTGTGTACAAGTGATAAAAATCGTAGCCTTGAAATAATTGGTATGTAAATTCTGTAAAACTCATACCTTCAGAAGATTCAGAACTCAAACGTTTCTTAACAGAATCTTTTGCCATCATGTAATTTACAGTAATATGTTTACCGGTATCTCTAACAAAATCGATTAAAGAAATATCTTTCATCCAATCGTAATTGTTTACCAATTCCGCTTTATTTTCTACGGATGCATCAAAATCTAAAAAACGTTCTAAATTTTCTCTAACACCAGCAATATTTTTAGCTAAAGTTGCTTCATCTAACAAATTACGTTCTGCAGATTTTCCAGAAGGATCGCCAACCATACCAGTTGCGCCACCAATTAAAGCAATAGGATTATGCCCTGCATTTTGAAAGTGTTTTAAAATAAAAATTTGCACCAAACTCCCAATATGTAGCGAGTCTGCTGTTGGATCGAAACCAATATATCCTGCAGTTTTATTTTTTAATAAATATTCTTCTGTATCTGGCATAATATCATGCAATAATCCACGCCAGCGTAATTCTTCAACAAAATTTGTCATTATAAATCTATAATTAATTCAATTTAAAAAATGTTTGTTAAACTGTACTTATCTAAATTTTTAATCAATTTCTACAAGTTGAATTTAACAATGTTAAACAAGTTTAAATAAGTGCTTTTTAACGGGGCAAAGATAAACTTATCAATGAAAAAATCATAAATTAGCAACATGATTTTAGTTACTGGAGGCACAGGTTTAGTAGGTTCGCATTTATTATATCATTTAAGTTTACAAAATGATGCAATTAGAGCTATTTATAGAACAAAATCATCTTTAGAAAAGGTGAAAAATGTCTTTTCTTATTATACTGATGATGAAACTTTTTTCAATAAAATAGAATGGTTTTTAGCTGATATTACTGATGTTCCTGCAATGATTCCTGCTTTTATTAACGTAAAACACGTGTATCATTGTGCCGCATTTATTTCTTTTAATCCGAAGGATTATAGACAAATGCGCAAAGTTAATATTCACGGAACAGCAATTATTGTAAATCTTTGTATTGATGCAAAAATTGATAAATTGTGTTTTGTAAGTTCTATTGCTGCTGTTGGAAATTCTTTAAATTCGAATTTTACAACGGAAGAAGATGAATGGAATAAAGAGCTAGATAATAGTGGGTATTCTATTACCAAATTTGGCGCAGAAATGGAAGTTTGGCGCGCAAGTCAAGAAGGAATTGATGTAGTAATTGTAAATCCTGGTGTTATTTTAGGGAGTGGTTTTTGGAACGCTGGTTCTGGTAAATTATTCTCACAAGTTTATAACGGTTTTCAATTTTACACAGAAGGAATTACCGGTTTTGTTTCTGAACAAGATGTTGTAAAATCAATGATTTTGTTGATGAATTCTGCTATAAAAAACGAACGTTTTATTTTAGTATCAGAAAACAAAATATTCAAAGAAATCTTCTTTTTAATTGCAGATGGTTTTAGTAAAAAACGACCATCAAAAAAAATAAAACCTTGGCAAACAAATATCTTTTGGCGAGTTGCTTGGCTCCTATCAAAAATTACAGGAAAAGAACCTTTACTAAGTAAATATTCTGCAAGATCTGCGCATTCTATTTCTGAATATTCATCAGAAAAAATAGAAAAATCAATTGCTTTTAAATTTGAAAAAACAGAGAAATCAATAGAAAGAATTTGTAAAAACTATCTTAACGATTTTTTTTAAAGTTAAGTTCTTTTTTATTTATATCTAAACTATCTCCTATTGCTACTCTTTTCTTAACTTTTTTTAGCTTATTAATAGAGTCTTTTCTTAAAGAATCTTTTATAGCAATTATATCATCATACACTTTTTTTTGCTTTTCTAAGTCTGCTTTTGCATCTTCAAAAATTTCTTGATAATCGTCTATTTTAGACATATAATACAAGTTGCTAGTTTGAAAACGAGTGCTATCAATTTTAAATTCATCGTACACTAAAGCCATGTATTCAATCTTCGTTTCCATGTTTTTATTTTTCACATATTTAGCCGAAGAAGCAATCATCATTTCTTGAATTAAAAGACGCATTGTATCTTTAGGAATCAAGTCTTTTGGCTTTTCTAAAATAGTATTACTTGTACAAGAAATCAAAAAAACAAAAATCAGTAAGTAGCTTATATTCTTCATTTTAACGATTAAAAGTGATGCGTTTTCCTTTAATTTCATCATTAAAAACGCCATTATTATAAATTAAATTTCCATTCACAAACGTGTGAGTTATGGTTGATGAAAATGTAGTTCCTTCAAAAGGAGACCAACCACATTTGTACAAAATATTTTCTTTAGAAACGGTTTGCGGTTTGTTGGTATCAATTAAAACTAAATCGGCATAAAAACCTTCTTTTACAAAACCACGTTTCTCTATTTGAAATAATTTTGCCGGATTATGGCTCATTTTTTCAACCGCTTTTTCAATGCTAATTACACCTTCTTTTACTTTTTCTAAAATAGCTGTTACAGCATGTTGTACCAATGGTCCTCCACTTGGTGCTTTTGTGTACACATTTGTTTTTTCTTCTAAAGTATGCGGCGCATGATCTGTTGCTAAAACATCAATTCTGTCATCTAACAAAGCTTCCCATAAACCTAATCTGTCTTTTTCTGTTTTTACAGCAGGATTCCATTTTATATGTGTTCCTTTCTCTTCGTAATCTTTATCAGAAAACCATAAATGATGCACACAAACTTCCGCTGTAATTTGCTTTTCTTCTAAAGGAATATCGTTTCTAAAAAGCTCAGTTTCTTTTGCTGTTGATACATGAAAAATATGCAACCTTGCTCCTGTTTTCTTTGCCAAAGCAATTGCTTTTGAAGACGATAAATAACACGCTTCTTCGCTTCTAATAATTGGATGATATTTTACAGGAATATCTTCGCCATATTTGTCAATAAACTCTTGTGTATTTTTTCTGATGGTTGCTTCATCTTCACAATGCACAGAAATTATCATTTTGGTTGATGAGAAAATTTTCTCTAAAATTTCTTCATTATCAACCAACATATTTCCTGTAGATGAACCCAAGAATAATTTAATTCCAGCTACTTTTTTAGGATCTGTTTTTAATAATTCTTCTAAATTATCGTTCGTTCCACCAAACATAAAAGAATAGTTTGCGTATGAATCTTTGCTAGCAATTGTAAATTTATCTTCTAATAAATCTTGCGTTGTAGCTTGCGGAACTGTGTTTGGCATTTCTATAAAAGTAGTAATTCCGCCAGCAACTGCTGCCCTACTTTCTGTTGCAATATTCGCTTTGTGCGTTAAACCAGGTTCTCTAAAATGCACTTGATCATCAATAAAACCAGGGATAAGATATTTACCTTTAGCATCAATAATAGTGGTATTTTCTGTTGCTTTTATTTCTGATGCAATTTCTTTTATAATTTCGTTTTCAATTAAAACATCACCTTTAAAAGTGTTGTTTTCGTTAACAATTGTTGCGTTTTTTATTAAAATTAATTTCTTCATTCTTATTTTTATTTAACAGCAAAAACACAGAGTTTTTTTTGATTTTATCTATTATAAACTACTATACACCTTTTAAATATCCATTCTCATATTTACTAAAATTTTGGTAAATCCAAATTTTTCGTAAGGTTTTATTGCTGCAATATTATTGTTATAGACATCTAATCTTAATTCTTTAAGACCTTTTTTGGTTGCCCATTCTTTTAACGATTCTAAAATTATAGTACTAATTTTTTGTCCTCTAAAGTTTGGTTTTACATATAAAAAACCAACATAACCATGTTGAGGATTTTTTTGATATATTTTAGAATTATCTATTCTAACATATCCACAAGCTACAATTTCTTCATTAAAAATTGCAACGACAAAATTAATATGTTCTGCAGTAATTAGCTCGGGAATATTATAATAACAAATATCTCTATCCGCTAAAAAAGGATCTAAAGGTCTTTCTGCCTCAACAACTCCTTGCTCAAATTGTAGCAAGGTTTCTAAATCATCAAGATTTGCAGTTCTAAGAGAAATTGATTTATTCATTTTATTTTGGCAATCCTTTTAAACGCATTTTAATTACACCAAAAAGTGCTTCAGAAATAATATTTCCACTCATTTTAGAAGCTCCTAAAGTTCTATCAGTAAAAATAACTGAAACTTCTTTTATATTAAATTTATGTTTCCAAGCTTTAAATTTCATTTCAATTTGAAAAGCATAACCAACAAATTTAATTTTATCAAGATTAATAGTTTCTAGCACATTTCTTTTCCAACAAACAAAACCTGCAGTTGTATCAAAAACAGGAATTCTAGTAATAAAACGCACATATTTTGAGGCAAAATAAGATAAAAGAACTCTTTTCATTGGCCAATTTACAACATTTACACCTTGCGAATATCTTGAACCAACAGAAACATCTGCGCCATCTTTATGGCAAGCATTATATAAACGAACTAAATCTTTTGGATTGTGAGAAAAATCAGCATCCATTTCTAAAATATAATTATATTTTTTTGAAAGCGCCCATTTAAAACCATGAATATAAGCTGTTCCTAATCCGTTTTTTCCAATTCGTTTTTCTAAAAAAAGCTGTTCGGGAAATTCTGTAATTAATTTTTTTACAATTTCTGATGTTCCATCAGGAGAATTATCATCAACAATTAAAATATGAAACACTTTTTTTTGATTAAAGGTAGCTCTAATGATGGTTTCAATATTTTCTTTTTCGTTATAAGTAGGAATAATTACTAAAGCGTCTGACATATATAAATTATACAGGTAAGTAAACAAATATACATTATTTAATTACTAATTTTGTGTTAATCATTTCAAAAAAAAACTAGTTGCAAGCAATAGAAAAAATAACAGCTACTAATAGTTGGATAACTGCAGTATTAATGCTGTTGTTCCTCTGTATTGTTTTATTAAAAATCTTAGACGCAAACCGACTAAAAAGCAATGCATTAAGCTTGTTTAATATTCATTTTGTAGAGAACGAATCTGATAAAAATTCAAACTTTTTTAATCCCTTTCGATTTGTGATTTTTACATTTACTGTAGTAGTATTATCACTTGTAATTTATAGTTTTAAAACATACTATTTATCTACAAATATTGTTAATTTCTCTTCCTATTTGCCTATTTTTTTAGGTTTGTTATCATATTTTATTATTAAAAGAGTTTTAGAATACTTACTTTTTTACTTATTTTTAATTAAAAATGAGGTTCGTTTTTTTATCATTTCAAAAATTAATTATTTACATACTATTACGTTTTTACTATATATAGCAGTAGTTTTAACCGAATACTCTAGTTTAAAAAAACTCTATTTATTCTATTTTGCTGCCTTATTATTTATTGTAAGATTTGTAATTCATGTTGTTAGTAACAAAAAGCTGATATTTAATAAGTTGTTTTATTTTATTTTGTACATTTGCGCCTTTGAAATAGCACCGCTATTTATACTGTTTAAACTGATGTTTTAATTATAAAACGAATGTATATGAAAGTGAAAACGATTTTAGTATCACAACCTGCACCTAAGACAGAAACCAATCCTTATTTTGATTTATCTGATAAACAAAAAGTGAAAATTGATTTTCGCTCTTTTATTCATGTTGAAGGAATTACCGTTAAAGATGTTAGGCTACAAAAAATTGATTTTAAAAATTTTACAGCAATTATTTTAACAAGTAGAAACGCTGTAGATCACTTTTTTAGAGTTGCCGAAGAAATGCGCTTTAAAGTGCCAGATTCTATGAAATATTTCTGCCAATCTGAAGCTGTAGCTTATTATTTACAAAAATATGTTGTGTATAGAAAACGTAAAATTTATGTTGGTACAAGAACATTTACAGATTTAACCAGATTAATTAAAAAACATAAAACAGAAAAGTTTTTACTACCTTCTTCTGATAAATTAAAGCCATTAATCCCTGCAGAATTAGATGCTTTAGGTATTAACTGGCAACGTGCAGACTTATACAAAACTGTAGTTAGTGATTTATCTGATTTAGAAGATGTTTTTTATGATGTATTAGTGTTTTTTAGCCCATCGGGAATAGAATCATTATTTCAAAATTTTCCTAACTTCAAACAAAATGAAACAAGAATTGCTGCCTTTGGTAATTCTACAGTAAAAGCAGTTACAGAAGCTGGTTTAAAGTGCGATATTGAAGCGCCAACGCCAGATACACCTTCTATGACAATGGCTTTAGATAAATATATTAAAGAAGTAAATAAAAAGTAACTATTTACCTTTATAAACTATATAAAAATCGAGCAGAAATGTTCGATTTTTTTTTGTTGTAAAAATTGATTTAAAATCCTATTTTTAAAAAGCATACACTTTATATTCTTGTAAATTATTCTTCTATGTAACAACATTATCATTTATTCGTCGATATAAAAAAAACAGCTTTATTTATTAAAATAATCATTTTGTTAATTCTATATAATTACAGAAATAACAAAAAGAAAATTTGCTTTAAAAAAACGAATAACATGAAATTGAATTACCTATTAATAGCGATTACTTGTTTCTTAATATCTTGTAAAAACAGTAGTAACTTAAAGTTAAAAAACGACTACAAAGAAGAATTAAACAATTTATTCTTCTCTAAAGAAGATGTAGAAAAAAATAACTCAAAAACAAAAAACTACATAAATAATTTTGCTTTAAACAAAGACGAATTTTTAACTATTCATTTTACTTTAAATAAACCACTCGTTGAAAATCTACAATTATTAGCGCCAAATTTAACGGAAAATCAGCTATTAGAAATAGGAAGTTTTCAATTCTCATTTTTAGTTGATGGTAAAATAATTTATGTAGAAAACTTAAACAAAGGAGCAGGTTTAAAAGAATCAAAAACAACACAAATTCAGCATTCTATACGTTTAGTAGCGCCAAAACAATTAGATTATTGGGGTTGGTTTATGTGGTTAAAATTCATGAAATTAGGCGGCGGTCAAGATGCGCTTGTAACAGGGAAACATTTGTTAAGTATAGAAGTGAGACCTTATATAAAACAAGATATTCTAAAAGTTGGACCTCTTTTAGCCAAAGGAAAAATTACAGTAGAAGTTGCGAAAATTTCTGTTGATGAAAACTTAATTCCTGTTCAAAAAATACAAGAAAATAGTGGATGGGAAATTTCTAAAGATACTTTTGATAAAAATAAAATTGAAGCTTTAAACAGAAAAATAGCAGAAAATAGGTTTGAAAATATTAACGGAATTGTTGTTATAAAAGATAATAAACTTTTATTAGAAGAATATTTTAATGATGAAAATAGAAATAGTTTACACGACCCAAGATCTGTTGGGAAATCTATTGCTTCTACAATGTTGGGAATTGCTATTGATGAAAAATTCATCAAAAATGAAAACGAATTGCTTAAAGATTTTTACGATTTAAAAAAGTTTTCTAATTATAGCAATAAAAAAGAAGTAGTTACCTTAAAATCATTAGTAACAATGAGTTCTGGTTTTCTAGGTGATGATAGCGATTTTAGTAGTCCTGGAAATGAAGAAAATATGTATCCAACAGAAAATTGGGTAAAATTCACACTTGATTTACCAATGGATAAAGAAAAAGAAATTGGTAAAGATTTTGCATATTTTACAGCTGGAGTTGTAGTTTTAGGTGATATTATTGATAAATCTGTTCCTGAAGGATTAGTTTCTTACGCAGATAAAAAACTATTTAAACCATTAAATATTACCAATTATAAGTGGGAATACACACCTCAAAAAGTGGGAAATACTGCTGGTGGAATCCGTTTAAGAGCGCTTGATTTTGCTAAATACGGACAATTATATAAAAACAAAGGTTTGTGGAACGGACAACAAATTTTAAGCAAACAATGGGTAGAAAAAAGTTTGGATAAACACATAAAACAATCACTCGATAAAGGTTATTATGGATATTTATTCTGGAACAAAATATTTAAAGTAAATAACAAAGAATATGAAGTCTCTTTTTGCAGTGGTAATGGAGGAAATAAAATTTTCATCTTTAAAGATATTCCATTCGTAATTGTAATTACCTCTTCTGCATATAATTCACCAAATGCACAAGCAGACGCAGATAAAATAATGACAGATTATATTTTACCTGCAATTTTGGATAAATAATACTATTATTTCAAAAAGTCAACACAAAAATTTACTGTAATTTCTAATTCTTTAGATAATTGTTTTTCGTTCCACGGATGTGAAGTATTAAAGACATGATTTGCATTTTCAATAATTTGATACTCAGCTTTTGGATTCCATTTATGTAAATTCTCTGCTTCGTCAATCAAAACAGAAGTATCAGCATTTCCATGAAGTATTAACTGCGAAATTTTTAAATTCTTAGTCGCTTTTTCCACATTAAAACGTTCTTTATTTTTGATGAAATCTTCATAAAACTGATAAAAATGAGGCATTTGCTGTTTTGTTCTTCCGTTTTCAACATATTTTACACCGTCATTTTTCCATTGTTCTAAATTGCCAATTTTAGCTGTTCTTTTCTCAAATTCACAAACTCCAGCAAGTGTAATTACCTTTTTTATTTTGGCATCTTCATTGGCTTTTAACAACACTATACCTCCTCCTCTACTATGTCCAATCAAAGCAATTTCCTCATTATCTGCTTCATTTTTAAAATCAGAATTTGTAGAAATCCAATCAATTACTGTTTCTAAATCATCCAATTCTTTGGTGTAATTATTATTACCAAAAGCTTCTAAATCAGGAAAATCTATTGGATTTTCAACAGTTCCTCCATTGTGCGAAAAATTAAATTTTATGAAGAAAAATCCTGCATTTGCAAAAGATTCTGCCATCATATTCCAAGCTCCCCAATCTTTAAATCCTTTGTAACCATGACAAAAAATAATTACTTTTTTAGGTTGGTGAGTTTCCTTATAAAAAACATCAACTAAAATTGGTTTGTTATGTTTCCCCTGAATGATTGTGTTTTTACTGATGTTCATATAATTGGTGTCCAGTTTAATTCCTTTTCAATTAATTTTCTATATTTAGTTCTAATCTGTATCGGTGTTTTTCTAATATATTCTTCAGCTAAAGCCTTTTTGTTTCCTTTAAATTCTCGTAAATATTCTATTCTTTTTTCTGGGGAAATTAATCTTTCATTTACTTTTTCTTCTATTTTCCATTTCTCTCCTAAATTTGTCCAAATAACTGCATCGAAATTAGTTTTATGAATCCATTCTCTAATCTTTGTTTTGAATTGAAATTTTTCTGGCATGAAATCATCTGACGTCTTATCATAATATCCAATGCTTTTTCTACCTGAACCTTCTCTTACAGCCAAATTTAAGACAGCTTCTTCTAAAACTTTATAGGTTGATAAAGTATATAAAGTTAGTACTTCTGTCCCCTCGGAAGTAATTACTAATGTTAATCTACCATCTTTTGAAATTCTAGCAAATTCTATTGGTAAAGTTGGTCCATCTTCTTTCCACCTAAACTCTTTATCAAATGCTAATTCTTTGGGTTGCCAAATTAACGACCCCCAACCTAATACTGCTATTTTCATAATTACGATTGTTCACAAATATGGTTAAACTTTGCTATAAAATTATCTCTTAAATCTTCTGTTGATATTCCTATTTCTTTAAACTTTTTCCCATCGACAATGGCTTTTCTATACTCTTCAAGTAGTTGTTCTAATTTTTCTTGAAAATTATTTCTATAGATTATGTAATTACCATCATCATATTTATAACACTTTTTAGTATCCTCCGTATCAACCCTTATAATCCAATTACCTTTTGTTTGGGTTTCGTGTAGTAATCCACAACGAACATTTGAATAAAAATCTCTTCCTTCTAAATCGTGAAATTCATCCTTAAATTTATCGAAAAATGAAATAAAAATCTGTCTACTATTAACTTTATTATTATAACTAGCAACTTTCCCTTCTTTGTCTTTCCACACGAGGTTTCTTCCTTCTAAGTAAAACAACCATCCATTAATAAAACATTCAAAAGTTTCTATCAAAGAACATTGGAGGTTTAACATCGTAAAACCTTCACCTTCATTTATATTTAGTTTTTGTATTGCGTGTATGGGGTCTAAATAGCGTGTTTTTATCCGTTCTTCAAAAAAATGTACTGCTAAACCCCATAGTTTATTATTTGGTGTTTCTAGTTTTTCTTTTATATCTTTCCAGTCATTGACGGTTAAATTTCCTGCAATTTTTATCTCTTCTTTTTTCATTTTAATATTTCCTCTAGATTATTATCTTCAATAAAAGGATTGATTAACTCCCAAATAATATCTTCATTCTCTTCTTTATCTTTCATATAAAAAGGAAGATTTGTAAGTGTTTTTTTATGATCGTTTTTTTCTAAAGAAAAATCTTTCCATTTCATTTTACATATTCCTATTTTAATTTTATCCCAGATAATTCCTTGGTTATTAATTAAGCCTGTGTAATCACAATCACTAATATAAAAGAGAATGAATTTCATAAAGAAAGTAATATCTTGCCATGGTAGTGATTTGTTTTGGCTTAACTCATAAGAATAGAAAACTTGAGGTTCTGTTAAATCAAAAATATCAATGTTTTTATATCCAAACCTTTCAATTAAATTACTTGACCATTGTACTCCGGTGTTTTTACTTAAATAATCCCAATTAATAATATCCTTATATTTATCAATTAGTTCTACACTCCAAGAAAAACCTTCATTACGTGACAAATTATTTATATTAATTTGTTTTTCATATTTAATTAAAAAAGATTTAGACCATGGTAATCTACTATTAAAAGAAAGGTTAATCCAATCTAGTTTGTCATTATGTTTTTCAATAAAAGATTCTGTCCAATTTACTTTAGAATTAGAACACAACTCTTTCCAATTTAATTTACTTTTATATTTCTCTATAAAGTTTTCGTTCCAAGGTAATGTCTCGTTATTAGATAAATAATACCAATCCCATAAAAAAAAATTCTTTTCTAATATTCTATTGTAGTCTAAGTTAGAAAAATTAAAGTAACGTGATAGCTTTTTCCAAACTTTCCAATCAAGTTTATTTCTATGCTTCTCTATAAAGGTTTCATTCCAACTAGGTAATGTTAAATTATAATATAAGTCATTCCAGTTCCATAAAAAACCTTCCCTTTCTAATACTTCATCAATATCTAAGTTAGAAAAGTTAAAATTACTAGATAACATTTCCCAATTTAACTCATTTTTATACTTTTCAATTATCTCAATACTAATTTTAGGATTACTTGACAAACCAGGTCTTTCGGAATCTTGATGATTACTCCAATCTAACAAGTCAAAATAAAGTTTATCTTCATATTCTTTTACAAATTCTAACGACCATAATATATTTTGATTATTGCTAATAAACTTCCAATTTACCTTTTCTTTTACTTTTTGTAAATTCTGTAAATTGAAGTAATAATATTTAGATATTAAATTAATAAAAAACTCTTTTTCTTCTTTAATTAAGTCATATAAAAAATCTTCGTTATTCATTTTCTCTTTATTTCTATTAATTTAACTCCTTCAATTTTAAACAATTCTCTATTATCTACATTTCCATCAGGTTGGGTAAGAATGCGTTTGTTGGTTTTATCTATTTTCTGAATTCTTAGATAATCCCAAGTTTCAATATGCTCATATTTGTTTTCAGTTGGATTATACAAATAGTATTTTTCCCAAGTACTTTTTCCCGAATCTATTTGAACAGAAAAATCTATATAGCCATCTAAATTATAATCAAAAAAACGAAATACAATTTGATTAAGAGCATTTGGGTCTTCTATATTCTTAAAAACATTAACTAATTTATTTCCTTTATAAATTTTTAACTCTTTAATGCCACCATAACTTCCTAAGTTATTAGAATAACTTAATTTTTTATCCCAAGTAACGTTAAACTTAAAATTATTTACTTTAAATATTTGTGATTTATTTACTGTTTTAAAAACAATATCCTTGTCTTTTAAATCTAAAAGTTGAGCATTTAAAGAAACAGTAAAAAAGAAGAAGTAAAATAGCAATCTGTTTTTCATTCAGTAATTTCTTAGCAATCATAAAATTAACGAATTATTTTTTCTTTTATTACAGTTTACCATTTTAATCGGTTTATTATTTATACCTTGTTCAATTACAGGTTTTTTCCTTGTTTTACTTCGATAATCCTATTTTTTACTATTTTCATTTCTTCTTAAAAAATTAGTTTTATTACTGATAAAACAGCAACAAATGCGGTTAAAATTGATAAAATTATATTGATGTCCTTTGTTAATTTCCCTGTCTTTTTCTGAATAAAATTTGCAAATTTTCCATATAAATAAAGGATGTAAAATGTACCAATTGTAGATCCTAAAATAAAAAATAAAACGGGAATTACATCAAAATTAAATAAATTAAAAGCATCTAAAGTTGCCACAATTCCAAAATAAAAAGGAATCGAAAACATATTTAAAGCAGACAAAGTAATTCCTGCTAAAAAAGCATTTTCTCTTTTTACATCAGTTGTTTCAATTTTGATTTTACTTTTTTTAGACTCAGAATAAAAATAATACGATAAAAAGAAAAAAATTACAATTCCTACTTTCTCTAACGTTTCTATAATTGATGGATTTTCTACAATCTGTTTCGTTAAAAAAACAGCGACATAAGCTTGCGGAAGTACAACAAGCGAAACCCCAATTACATATTTATTTAGTTCTTTTTTACCATTCTCTAAAGTGATTTTTAGTGCTGTCATGTTTAACATACTTGGTGTGATGGAGCCTAAAAAGGAAAAAATTAATCCGAAGAAAAAATGTGAAACTAAAATCATTACGTAAAATTGATTGGTCGTATATTTTTTTTTAAAATTAACGCTATTTATTCATCTAAATAAAAAAAACGCATCAAATAAATTTGATGCGTTTTTAGATTTAAATTTACTACTGAATCTTTATACAACTCCTTGCGCTAACATTGCGTCTGCTACTTTAACAAAACCTGCAATATTTGCACCTTTAATATAGTCTATAGAACCATCTTCATTTTCTCCATACTCTACACAAGAATCATGAATGTTTTCCATAATTACTTTTAATTTATCATCCACCTCTTTACGAGTCCAACTTAAACGTAGTGAATTCTGACTCATTTCTAAACCAGATGTTGCTACACCACCAGCATTTGAAGCTTTTCCTGGAGCAAATAAAATTTTAGCTTTTTGAAATTCGTGAATTGCTTCTGGAGTTGAAGGCATATTTGCACCTTCAGAAACACAAACACATCCATTTTTAATCAACTCTTTTGCTTCATCACCATTTAACTCATTTTGAGTTGCACATGGTAAAGCAATATCACATTTAACAGACCAAGGTCTTTGCCCTGCAACATATGTAGCACTTGGATATTTATCTAAATACTCACTAATTCTTCCACGTTTTTCGTTTTTAATAAACATAACGTGTTTTAGTTTTTCTAAATCTATACCTGTTTCATCTAAAATATAACCAGCAGAATCAGATAAAGTTAAAACTGTTGCCCCTAATTCTATTGCTTTTTCTGCAGCATATTGAGCAACATTTCCAGATCCTGAAATAACTACTTTTTTACCTTTAAAAGAATTGCCTTTTCTGGTTAACATATTTTGTGCAAAATAAACATTACCATAACCAGTTGCTTCTGGTCTAATCAAAGAACCACCCCAAGAGGCACCTTTACCAGTTAAAACACCTGTAAACGTGTTGTTTAATTTTTTATACATACCAAACATAAAACCAATTTCTCTTGCTCCCACTCCAATATCTCCTGCAGGAACATCTGTATTATGACCAATATGTCTATACAATTCTGTCATAAAAGAATGGCAAAAACGCATAATTTCATTGTCTGATTTTCCCTTAGGATCAAAATCAGAACCTCCTTTACCTCCACCCATAGGCAAAGTTGTTAAAGAGTTTTTAAACACTTGTTCAAAAGCTAAAAACTTTAAAATACTAGCATTTACTGTTGGATGAAAACGCAAACCACCTTTATATGGCCCAATTGCAGAATTCATTTGTATTCGATATCCTCTATTTACTTGTATTTCACCACTATCATCTACCCAAGAAACTCTAAAAGAAATTAATCTTTCTGGTTCTACCATTCTTAGTAAAATATTTTTGCCGTTATAAATATCGTTATTAACAATATAAGGAATTACAGTTTCTGCAACTTCTTGAACAGCTTGTAAAAATTCAGGCTCATGGTTATTTCTCTTTTTAACCATCTCCATAAATTCCGTAATTTTAAAATCTATATTTTCAGCCATAGTTTTTTATGAATTTTATAAAAATTTAACCCAACAAAGATAGTTAATTTCTGAATTCGTAAAATAAAATATTAATAATATTTATTTATAGTCCATAATTTCAATCGATTTCGGTAGCCTTTCTTGTTTTCTTAACAAATACAATATAAAACTCTTTAAAAAAGTTTAAATTTGCACCCAAATTTTATTTGAATGTTAGATAAAGTAAAAGAACTTATTGGCGATGTAAAATCTTTTAATGCAACTACAAAAGAAGAAGTTGAAAATTTTAGAATTAAATACCTAGGTTCTAAAGGTTTATTAAAAGATTTATTTGCAGAATTTAAAAATGTAGATGTAGAATTACGTAAGGATTTTGGTAAAGCACTAAACAATTTAAAAAGTTCTGCAGAAGGCAAAGTTGCAGAATTAACAGATGCTTTAGAGAATTCTACTAACGAAAAATCTTTTTATGGAGATTTAACACGCCCATCAGAACCTATTGAGTTAGGTTCTCGTCATCCAATTTCATTGGTAAGAAATCAAATTATTGAAGTTTTTAACAGAATTGGTTTCACAGTTTCTGAAGGACCAGAAATTGAAGATGATTGGCATAATTTTACTGCTTTAAATTTACCAGAATATCATCCTGCAAGAGACATGCAAGACACGTTTTTTATAGAGCAAGATCCAGATATTTTATTAAGAACACATACTTCTTCTGTACAAGTACGTTATATGGAAGAAAATCAACCTCCTATTAGAACAATTTCTCCAGGAAGAGTTTTTAGAAATGAAGATATTTCTGCAAGAGCGCATTGTATTTTTCATCAAGTTGAAGGTTTATATATTGATACTGATGTTTCTTTTGCTGATTTAAAACAAACACTTTTATACTTTACAAAAGAAATGTTTGGGAAATCTAAGATTCGTTTACGCCCTTCTTATTTCCCGTTTACAGAGCCAAGTGCAGAAGTAGATATTTATTGGGGATTAGAAACAGAAACCGATTATAGAATTACAAAAGGTACTGGTTGGTTAGAAATTATGGGTTGCGGAATGGTAGATCCTAATGTGTTGAAAAATGCAAACATTGATCCTACTAAATATTCTGGTTATGCTTTTGGAATGGGAATAGAACGTATTGCAATGTTGTTATATCAGATTCCTGATATTAGAATGTTTTACGAAAATGATAAACGTTTCTTAGAGCAATTTAAATCGGTAATATAGGCCCATCCCAATCTTCCCAAAGGGAAGGAGTTAGCAAGTTTGTGAAATCTTTAGTTTAAAAATTTCTCAAAAAAGTGATGACATCAAACAGTATTTTTAACTAAATAAATTTATAAAATGAATTACTTTTCGCAATATTGGGATGAAAATAGAGATGATGAATATGCAGATTGGGGTTTCTCAACTTGGTATTTTGAAACAAATAATGCTGATGAAGTTTTAAAACAAATTACGGTTTATAAAAACGGAAAAGTTACTAAATATAACGAAGACAATCTAGAAGATGAGTTTGGTGGTTTATGCGATGGCACTTTAACCATTGATGAATGTGATGGTGAAGAAATGACTAAAGAAGAATTTTATAAAATTTGGTAATTATTAAAATGAATATTTTTTCAGAACAAATCACAACAACCTGAATTAAAAATAGTTAACACTATTTTCATATATTTTAAAGCCGATATTTCTATCGGCTTTTTTCTTTAACAATAAATTAACTTCGTTTAGTTCGGTTTGTTCCGAACTAATGATATATATTTGCAATGAATTTTACTGGTATTAATTATTTGATTTTTTAAAACAGTAACAAAATAATCAAAATGAAACAAGAAATCTGTAAAGTAAAAATGGGTTTAGTAGAAAAACTAGGAGTGCATTTAGAAAATAGAGAACACTTAGCCCCTGTTGCTGCTCGTATTTTATCCTACATAATTCTTACAGGAAAAAAGGGAGCTACTTTTGAAGATATGGTAACTATTCTTTGCGCAAGTAAAAGTACAATATCTACACATCTTAATCATTTACAAGATTTAAAAAAGATTATGTATTTCACTAAAACTGGAGATCGTAAAAAATATTTTATCATCAATAAGGACATGATTCTGCAACATATTGAAAACTTGATAAATGAATGGAAAGAAGTAAGTGAGCTACATTTAGAAATTAAAAACTATAAAGAATTACAGAACAATTTAAAGATTGAAAAAGAAGAAGAAAAATTCAATTTAAATTTCCATAACGATTACATAAAATTTCTAGATGGAGCGACTGCGTCTATAGAAGAACTAAGAACTAAATTAACCAATAATAAATTAGATATTTAAACCACCACAAAAATGAAACACCATAAATTACTAACATTAGTAACACTAAGTATATTTTTAGTTGCTGTAAGTTGTACAAACAATGAAAAACAAAAAACGGCAGCAGTACAAGGACTAGCACCTTCTTTTCCGGTAGTAAACTTGCAAACAAAAACAGTTACAGGGTTTACAGATTACCCAGCAACGATTGAAGGCATTGTAAACAGTGATGTAAGAGCTAAAACATCTGGGTATATTGAAAAAGTATACGTAGACGAAGGAGCAAAAGTAAGAAAAGGACAAGCATTATTTAAATTAGAAACACAATCTTTAAGCCAAGATGCAGATGCAGCAAAAGCGCTTGTTAATGTAGCACAGGTTGAAGTTAATAAACTGATTCCACTTGTAGAAAAAAACATTATTAGTCCTGTACAATTAGAAACAGCAAAAGCAAATTTAGAACAAGCAAAAGCAAACTATAGCAGTGTTTCTGCAAATATTGGTTATGCAACAATTAAAAGCCCTATAGATGGTTATGTTGGTGCTATCAATTTTAGAGAAGGTGCTTTAATTAGCCCAAGTGATGCAACACCTTTAACAACTGTTAGTGAAATTGACCAAGTATATGCTTTTTTTAGTTTTAATGAAGCACAATATATAGATCACTTACAAAGATCAGAAGGTCAGAATAAAGCTGAGAGAATTAAAAACTCTCCAGATTTAACTTTGATTTTAGCTAACGGAAAAGAATATTCAGAAAAAGGACGTATTCAAACAAGTACAGGACAAATTAATCAAAGCACAGGAACCATTACAATTAGAGCTGCTTTTAACAATCCAAATGAAATTTTAACCAATGGAAACAGTGGTAAAATTAGATTTCCTATAGAATATAAAGACGCCATAGTTGTACCTCAAACTGCAACTTTTGAGCAACAAGGAAATATTATGATTTTTAAACTTTCAGCAGATAATAAAATTGCTACTTCTATTATTAAAGTAAAAGGAACTGTGGGTAACTTATATGTTGTAGAATCTGGAGTAGATGTAAAAGATCAAATAGTAGTTTCTGGAGTTGGTAAATTAAGAAATGGAATGGCAATTTCACCACAAGTAACTCCTTTTGATGAAGCTATTAAACCAATCGCAACTTTATTTAAAAACTAGTAATTATAAACTTATTAAGTTATGTTAAAAACATTTATTGAAAGACCCGTTCTTTCAACAGTAATCTCTATTATCATAGTTCTGCTTGGTATTATAAGTATTACTAGCTTACCAATAGAAGAGTATCCAGATATTGCACCACCAACTATTAAAGTTACTGCAAATTATACAGGAGCAAATGCAGAAACCGTTTTAGAGAGTGTAATAATACCAATAGAAGAACAAATTAATGGTGTAGAAGGTATGACATATATTACCTCTACTGCATCTAATACAGGAGCAGCCGAAATTACAGTATATTTTGATCAGAAAATTGATGCAGATATCGCAGCTGTAAACGTACAAAACCGTGTTGCAAGAGCAACGCCTTTATTACCATCAGAAGTTACCCAAACAGGTATTATAACGCAAAAGCAAGAAACGAGTGCGTTAATGTTTATTTCCATGTATTCGGAAAGTGATGATTATGATGCTACTTTTATTCAGAATTACTTAAAAATTAACGTAATTCCGGCGATGCAACGTATTAGTGGTGTGGGAGACGTAAGCGTATTTTCACAACAAGATTATGCAATGCGTATTTGGTTAAACCCAGAGAAACTAGCTTCTTATGGTTTAATTCCTTCGGATATTTCTGCTGCATTAGCAGAACAAAATTTAGAAGCAGCAGCCGGATCTTTAGGGCAAAATAACGGAGAATCATTTTCATATACATTAACTTATAGCGGACGTTTTAAAGACGAAGCGCAATACAGCAATATTGTAATTAAAGCTTTAGGAAACGGACAATTTTTACGTTTGAAAGATGTAGCAACTATTGAATTAGATGCACAATCTTACGCTTCTAACGCAATGAGTAAAGGGAATCCTGCTGTATTTATGGGGATTTTCCAAACCAAAGGATCTAATGCCCAAGAAATTATTGAAAATATAAAAATAACTTTAGAACAAGTAAAAGCAGATCTTCCAGAAGGTTTAGATGTTTTTGTTCCTTATGATACAAGTTTATTTTTAAATGCATCTATAGAAAAAGTAATTAGTACTTTATTAGAAGCCTTTTTACTAGTATTCTTAGTAGTATTTATTTTCTTACAAGATTTTAGATCTACATTAATTCCTGCAATTGCAGTTCCAGTTTCAATAATTGGTACTTTCTTTTTCTTAAATGTCTTCGGATATTCAATTAACTTACTAACACTATTTGCCTTAGTACTAGCAATTGGTATTGTGGTAGATGATGCAATTGTAGTTGTAGAAGCCGTTCATGCCAAGTTAGATGAAGGCGAAAAGAGCGCGAAAAAAGCAACACTAACTGCAATGAATGAGATTTCTGGAGCTATTATTTCAATTACTTTAGTAATGGCTGCAGTATTTATTCCGGTAACATTTGTAACTGGACCAACAGGTGTATTTTACGAGCAATTTGGTGTAACATTAATTATTGCTATTTTAATTTCTGCAGTAAATGCCTTAACATTAAGTCCTGCATTATGTGCTTTATTGTTAAAACCACATAAAGAAGATGAAGAAATAAAAGGAAAAAGTCCTTTAAAACGTTTTTATACACTTTTTAATAGAGGATTTAACGCAACCATCGATAGATATGGTAAATCATTACAATTTTTATATAAGAGAAAATTTGTTTCTGGTTTATTATTAATCATTGCAATAATCGGAATTTTTTGGGCAGCAAAAACAACACCAACAGGATTTGTACCTAATGAAGATAGAGGAATTGTTTTTGCAAATATAGAATTACCACCAGGAGCTTCTTTAGATAGAACAGATGCAGTAGCAAGAAAACTATATGATAAAATAGAAGGTATTGAAGGTATTGTCGCTGTTAACTTTATTAAAGGTAGAAGTTTAATAAGTGGAGCTGGTAGTAACTTTGGTTTTGGTATAATTAAACTAGAAGATTGGGCAGATCGTACAGATCCTGCGCTGTCTGCACAAGCTATAACTGGAAAATTATTTGGTGTAGCAGCGAGTATTCCAGATGCCAACATCATTTTCTTTTCTCCGCCAAGTATTCGTGGTTTTGGTAATTCATCAGGATTTGAAATTAATTTATTAGATAAGTTTGGTGGCGAATTTGCAGATCTTGACAAAGCAAATAAAGATTTCTCTATGGCTTTAATGAGTCATCCAGAAATTAAATATGCACAGTCATCATTTAGTACAAGCTATCCACAATATGAAATGGAAGTTAACGTGCCTCTAGCAAAAGAAAAAGGAGTTTCTGTAACTAGTATATTCTCTACATTACAAGGTTATATTGGTGGAGTTTATGCTTCGGATTTCTCTAGATTTGGTAAACAATTTAGAGTATATATTCAAGCATTACCAGAAGATAGAGCAGACGAAAACGCATTAAATAGCATGTATGTAAGAACAGATTCTGGCGAAATGACACCAATTACACAGTTTGTAACACTTAAAAGAGTGTATGGGCCACAATCGGTAACACGCTTTAACTTATTTAATTCTACCATGATTTCTGGTGCAACCAATGAAGGTTTTAGTACAGGAGATGCTATTAGAGTTATTGAAGAAGAAGTTGCAAAATTACCAAGCAATTATACAGTTGCATATTCTGGTTTAACTCGTGAAGAAGTAAATGCAGGAAACCAAACTACTTTTATATTTATATTAAGTATCCTATTTGTGTATTTCTTATTAAGTGCTCAATATGAAAGTTATTTATTACCATTTGCAGTAGTTTTATCTTTACCATTTGGGGTATTTGGAGCTTATATAAGTACGAAGTTTTTAGGCTTAGAAAACAACATTTATTTCCAAATTGCTTTAATAATGCTTATTGGGTTATTGGCTAAAAACGCCATCCTTATAGTTGAATTTGCTTTACAAAGAAGAAAGAATGGAGAGAGCATTGTAGATGCTGCAATTCATGGAGCAAAATCACGTTTACGTCCAATCTTAATGACTTCTTTTGCTTTTATTTTAGGATTAATGCCATTAGCATTGGCAAAAGGTGTTGGATCTGAAGGAAACAATTCTATTGGTTCTGGAGCTGCAGGAGGAATGCTAATAGGAACTATTTTAGGAGTATTTGTAATTCCTATTTTATTTATATTATTTCAATGGTTACAAGAAAAAGTATCTAGTAAACCAGCTGTTATTTCTCAACAAAATGAAGATTAATTATATGAAATCAAGACTAAAAAATACTAGCCTTCAAAAAGGACTAGTTATAGCAATAATGGCTTTTACATTACAAAGTTGTTTTGTTGCCAAAGATTATACAAGGCCAGAAGTTACAGAAACAGAAAACTTGTATAGAACAGATAATTTGCCATCAGATAGTATTTCTATGGCAAATATATCTTGGAAAAATTTATTTACAGACACGTATTTAAATCAGTATATTGAAGAAGGACTTCAAAATAATATGGATGTTCGTATTGCAATTCAGCAAATGGTAGCTGCAGAAGCATACGCAAAACAAGGTAAAGCTGGTTATTTACCATCAGTTAGTGTAGGAGCCAATGCTACACATCAAGAATTGTCAAAAAATGGTCAATTCGGATCGATATTTGGCGGAGGAATAGATCAATACGATGTTACTGCTAATCTTTCTTGGGAAGCAGATATTTGGGGTAAAATTAGAAGTAACAAACGTGCTTCTGCTGCCAGTTATTTGCAAAGTGTAGCTGCACATAAAGCGGTAAAAACACAATTAATTGCTAGTATTGCTACTACTTATTATCAGCTTTTAGCTTTAGATTCTCAATTAGAAATCACCAAAAAAACAATTGAATCTCGTAAAAACGGTGTAGAAACTATCAAAGCTTTAAAAGATGCAGGATTAACAAATCAGGTTGCTGTAGATCAAAACATTGCACAATACAACAGCACAAGAGCATTACAAGTAGATATTGAAACTGCTATTTTTAAAACTGAAAATACATTGAGTATCTTATTAGGAAAAAGTTCTCAAAAATTTGAAAGAAGTCACTTAACAAATCAGATAATAGAAACCGAATTAAAATTAGGCGTTCCATCAACTTTATTAAGTAACAGACCAGATGTTATGGCTGCAGAATATAATTTAATTCAGTCTTTTGAATTATCAAATGTAGCTAGAAGTAATTTTTATCCATCATTAAAATTAACGGCTTCTGGAGGTTTTCAAAGTTTAAATCTAGATAATTTAATTGATACAAATTCTTTATTTGCTACAATTCTAGGTGGTTTAACACAACCTATTTTTAATAAGCGTAGTTTAAAAACACAAAGAGAAGTTGCTTTGGCTCAACAAGAACAATCTTTACTTCAGTTTAAAAAAGCATTATTAGTTGCAGGAAACGAAGTATCGAATGCTTTATTTACATATACATCAGAAACTAAAAAATTCGAATTTAGAAAAAATGAAGTTGAAGCGTTACGTAAAGCTGAGCAAAATTCTGAGGAATTACTTAAAAATGGTTATGCAACTTATTTAGACTTGTTAACTGCTAGACAAAGTGCTTTAAGTGCAGAACTTAGTGTTATAGATTCTAAACTACAACAGTTAGTTTCTATTGTAGATTTATACGAAGCTCTTGGTGGCGGATGGCAGTAATTTAATTTAACGAATACTAAATCAATTTAAATTATGAGTACTCTTTTAGTTGCAACAAATTTTTCTAAAGCATCAAAAAATGCAGTATTATATTCGGCTTCAATAGCACAATTATTTAATACAAAACTTGTTATTTTTAATGCTTATAAACTTCCAGTTCATGCTTCAAACACATTATTATCGGCAGTTTCTATTGATGGTTTAATTGAAAAAGAGAGGAATAAATTAAAAGAAACTGCTCTAGATATCTCTAAAAAATTTAATATTGATGTAGAAGTTATCTGTAAATATGTAAATCTAGAACAAGAAATAGATCGTTTAATGAAATTGTATGATTCCCCGTTTTTAGTAATGGGAATGTCTTCTAAATCAATGGAACAAAATCTATTAGGAAACCCAACGACTACTTTAATTAGTATGAAAAAATTTCCGGTGTTGGCGATTCCTGTAAACGCAAAATTTAACGGAATTCAAAAAATTCTTTTTGCTTGCGATTTAATGCGAGATATTCCATTAAAAACATTGGCAAGATTAAGAAGAGTTGCAACTAAATTAAAGGCAGAAATTACAGTGTTTTATGTTGATCAAAAAATAGATGAACTAAAATTAAATACACAGTGTCTTGAAAATATTAATCAAGAATTAGAAGGAGTTGCGTATTTATATAAAAATATTTCATCGAACACGGTTATTGAAGAAATAGAAAAAGAAATTAAAAAATCTGATTCTGAATTGTTAGTAATGGTTCCTAAAAAATATGGCTTTTGGGAATCGATAATTCATAAAAGTAAAACCAGAGTAATGGCTTCTGGAATGAATATTCCGTTATTATCAATCCCAATTGAATAATTTATAGTGTGTATTATTCATTTATTTGATGTTTAATTTTTAGAATAATGTTTAAATAATACACTTTTTAGAACAACCCATAATGATTGATAAACAACAACTTTTAGAGTGTTCTATTACAAATTTTATCAAGTTTGGAAGCAAACGTTTTTCTATGAACGAACTTGCTTCTGAACTTGGTATTTCTAAAAAAACCATTTACAAACACTTTAAAACCAAAGACGAATTGGTTTCTAAGGGCGTTCGTTTACTTATTGACAAATATCTGCACGAAGTGGATAAAATCAAAAAAAACAGTGAAGATCCGCTTCAAAAAATCATCTTAATTCAAGAAACCAGTTTTCAATATTTAAATTATTTAAAACCTTCTTTTTTATTCGGAATTAAAAAATATTACAGCAATGCGGATGATGTTTTTACAAATTTTAAAGACAACTTTATAAAAAGTAACTTACAACCTTTGCTTGAAGAGGCTATAGAAAAAGAGTATCTTCGCAAAAATTTAAATTCAGATTTGTTTTGCGATTTGTATTTTACAAGAGTACAAAATCTGATTTTTGATCCAAAAAATCTTTTTGAAATTTATAGTGAAAAAGTAGTTTTCGAACACTTAATTGTAAATAGTTTAAGAGGTTTTATTACACCAAATTATAAAGACACAAACAAGTTGTTTGCTTGATTATTTTATGAAAAAAGACATTAAAATACCCGAAGTTACAGATGTAGAAATTGCCATTGTTTATGAATACAATGACCTTTATAAAACTGATGATTGGAATGTGTATATTATCAACAATAAAAATGTTGATTTAGAAATGGTCGTAATTGTTACTCAGGGTTTTTCTGACAAAAAAATCACTTCTTTATTCCGTAAAAAAATTAATGTTTTACCAGCAAATTCTTATGCTAAAATTGAATTAATTCAACCCGAATTATTCAAATTAAACAACCGTTTTCAAGTTACCTTTTTTGAAGGAAACACCTTGTTCGAAAAAACATTCATCTTAAAAGAAAACACCATTAAAGAAGGTGCTTTACGAATGATTACTGAGCTTAAAAAACGTGGTATTTTGGCGGAATAATCATTGCGTAAACCATGGTCATTGTGAGTTTACGAGAAAGTGCTTATCATCTATTTTTCAAAGAAGAACAAGGTAAAGAAAGTAATGCAACATTATTTATGCATCGAAAAATTGAAAGACCATACCATATTGACTTTTGTTTTATATCAGATTATTTTGTAAACAGATTGAAAAAAGTTTCAATTGGAAAATACCAGAATTGGACTAAATTAAGTGATCACAATCCAATAATTTGTGAATTTGAAAATGAAAAAAAATAACTATACACGAACACCTTGTGAAAACCTTTCTCATATTATATTAATATAAATTACAATCTTTTCCTAGAAACCCGCGTTAGCGATTGAACGATTTGTTTGAGCTCTTTTTTGTTTTTTACAAAAAAAGCGAGTAGAGAAAGCGCGACCCTTGTGGTAACGCCCAAATTATTAAAAAAATTCGTAATTCAATTAAACAGATTGCTTCGTCATTCTTCCTCGCAATGACGTTATCCTAAAAATCCAATAACCAAATACATTAAAACAGTAATTGCACCACCAACTAACGCATAAGGCAATTGTGTTTTTACATGATCTATATGATCGCTGGCAGAAGCCATAGAAGATATAATTGAAGTATCAGAAATTGGCGAACAATGATCACCAAAAATTCCTCCACCTAAAGTTGCAGCAACTACAATGGTAATATCTGCGCCATGAATATTTGCCATTGGTACAGAAATTGCCAACATTATTGCAAAAGTTCCCCAAGAAGTTCCGGTAGAAAAAGCGATAAAAGAACTAATTATAAAAACAACTGCTGGCAACAATTCTGGCGAAAGCCATTCTTTAGTGGCATTTGCAACATAAACTCCTGTTTCTAATTCTTTACAAGCATCACCAATTGCGAATGCTAACAACATCAATAAAGCCAAAGGCATTAACTCACTAATTCCTTTTAAAGTTAAGTTTACAGCTTCTTTTGGCTTCATAATTCCTTGTATAAAATACATAATCATAGCAACCAATAAAGACGTAATTACCGCGTATAAAACAGATGATGAACCAGAACCTTCGCCAATTGCTTGTGAGGCATGATTTAAAAAAGAATTAGACTCTTTTACAGCATCCCAACCTGTATACATTAAATTTATTGGCATCATGCAAACCATTACCAATAAAGGCACAATCATGTTATATGCTTTTGCTTCAATGCCTTCTTTTGGCGGAAAAGAAGTTACAGCATCAGAAACCATTGGCTTAGAACCTTTGTTCATTAATTCGCCAGTTTCTTTTGTTCTTTCTTCGGCTTTTTTCATTGGACCAAAATCCTTTTTTGTAAAAATTATAATAAAAACCATTGCAATTGCAATCAATGGATAAAAGTTGTATTTGATGGAAGCTATCATCACAGAAAATGGTTTGTCAATTCCTTGTGTTAACAAAAGTCCCATTATAAAAGCGCCCCAAGCATTAAACGGAATTAAAATTGATGAAGGTGCAGAACTTGAATCTGCAAGGTATGCGAGTTTTTCTCTCGGAATCTTTAACTTATCAAAAATTGGTCTATATAAAGTACCAACAGTTAAAGAACTAATGCTCGTTTCAACAAATAATAATAAACCTGTTAACGTTGCTAAAACCTGAACCATAACTCTACTATAACCCGATTTTTTATTTTCTAATTTTACCAATTGTCTATTTAAAATATTGATAAAACCTTCAACTCCTCTAGAATATTGAATAAAAATTAACAAAGCGCCAACCAAAGCACTAAACATAATTGTTCTTGTATTTCCTTCGGATTGAAAAACATTTACCATTCCTTCAATCATTGCTAAAGTTCCTGTTAATGGATTCCAACCTTTAATAATTAACCAAGAAAACCAGATACCAAATAACAAAGCGATGTAAACTTGTTTTGTTTTAAGTGCTAAAATAATGGCAACAATTGGTGGTATTACTGATAGAAATCCATATTCCATAAAAAGAGTGTTTATTTTGGCTAAAGGTAATAATTTATCTACATCTTATTTTGTAAATTGCTGTTCAACTTTTTAAAATCCAAATGGCAAAAAAATATATTTTAGCTTTAGACCAAGGAACTACAAGTTCTCGTTCTGTAATTGTTGATGAAAAAGGAGTAATTATTGAAATCGAACAACAAGAAATTCAACAAATATTTCCAAAATCTGGTTGGGTAGAACATAATGCTTTAGAAATTTTAGAAACGCAGGTATCCACTTTAAAAAAAGTGATAGAAAAAGCGAATATTAATGTTGCAGATGTTATTGGTTTAGGCATTACAAACCAAAGAGAAACCACTGTTATTTGGAATAAAAATACCGGAAAACCAATCTACAATGCCATTGTTTGGCAAGACATGAGAACTGCAGATGTTTGTGAAAAATTAAAAAAAGAAGGATTAGAAAATCATATAAAACAAACTACTGGTTTAGTGGTTGATGCCTATTTTTCTGCAACAAAAATTCATTGGATTTTAGAAAATGTTCCAAATGCAAAAGTAGCAGCAGCAAAAGGAAACCTACTTTTCGGAACGATAGATTCTTGGCTCTTATGGAATTTATCCGACAGAAAAATTCATGCAACAGATTACAGCAATGCATCAAGAACGATGCTTTTTGATATCAAAAATTTATGTTGGGACGAAACAATTTTAGCAGCATTAAACATTCCAAAATCGATGTTACCAGAAGTAAAACCGTCTTCTTTTCATTTTGGTAATTATATTTTAGACGGATATAAAATTCCCATTGCAGGAATTGCTGGTGATCAGCAAGCAGCACTTTTTGGACAAGCTTGTTTTAGAAAAGGAGAAGCAAAAAACACTTACGGAACAGGATGTTTTTTATTGATGAATACAGGAACTGAACTTCAATTTTCTAAAAATGGATTGTTAACCACAATTGCTTGGGGAATTGACAATAAAGTATATTATGCTCTAGAAGGCAGCGTATTTGTTGCTGGCGCCGCCATACAATGGTTAAGAGACGGTTTACAAATTATAAAATCGGCAGAAGAAAGTGAAGCTTTTGCACTAGAAGTTGAAGGTGAAAATCCTGTAATTGTTGTGCCTGCTTTTGCGGGTTTAGGCGCTCCTTATTGGGATATGTATGCAAGAGGTGCAATTTTTGGTTTAACGAGAGATACAGGCAAAAATCACCTAATAAAAGCCACTTTACAATCTTTAGCATATCAAACAAAAGACTTGTTAGTTGCCATGCAACATGATGCAGAAATACCGTTAACTTCTTTAAAAGTTGATGGTGGTGCTTGCGAAAATAATTTACTAATGCAATTTCAATCAGATATTTTAGATGTGGTGGTTGAGCGACCAGAAATTACAGAAACCACAATAATGGGCGCAGCGTATTTAACCGGAATTTGTGTGGGTTTATGGAAACAAGAAGAAATTTTATCACACAGAAAAATTGACAAAGAATTTACTCCAGAATATACCGTTGAAAAAAGAGATCGTTTGTATAAAAAATGGCTAAAAGCAGTGGAACGTTCTAAAGATTGGATTGATTAATTACTTCTAAAACATTGTTTAACCGAGAAAAAAGCAGTGTTTGTCTAAAAAATTTCTCTTTCAATATAAACTGTTCTTTTTTTGCTTTAAATAATTTTAAATTTGATAATCATGAAAATTAGAAATGTAATTTTAGGACTTAGTTTAATACTATTAACTTCTTGCGTTGTAAAATCTTTGCATCCTTTTTATACCAAAGAAACCATCTCTTTTGATCAAAATTTTATTGGAGATTGGCAAGATTCAAAAAAAGGAAACTGGAAAATTGTTTCATTTAAAAGTGAAATGATAAAAGATAATCCGGTTGAAAAAATGAAAAAAGAGGATTTAAAATTCTACGAAGAATATAAAAATAGCTATTATATTTTAAGAGAATATGAAGGTAAAGAAGCTATTTATATTGCAACTCCTTTTATAATTAACAATCAAAAATTTTTAGATTTTTTCCCTATAGATCATCAAGAAGATGTTGATAATTTATTAGAAAGTCATTCTATTTACACCCATAGTTTAGTAAAATATGATGTACAAAAAAACGGAGAAATAGAAGTAAGATGGCTAGATGAAGATAAAATTCGAGCCCTTTTTAAAGAACATAAAATTAAGATAAAACACGAAACATTTGGTGTTTTAAACGATAAGTATCTACTAACCGCTAGTCCAAAAAAGTTACAAAAATTTATAGAAAAATATATGGCTTCTAACGATGATGAAAAATGGAAAACTGACATAAAATTCACATTACATAAGGTAAATGAATCAAATTAAACCCTTTTTAACAAGAACAAACGCTCATAATAAAGTAATTTTTAATGCTATATTATGGAGTTGTTCTTTTCTTATTCTATTGTTTCTTTTTTCTGGAAGTTCATCGCCTTCAAAAATTGATTATATTTATACAGCTAGTTTTATTTTTACACTTATAATTCCTGTTTGCATCAATTTATATTGGTTGCTTCCCACCTATCTTAAAAAAGAAAAATATGGGCTTTTTGGAATCCTTTTTATTGTAAATCTTATTGTGTTTGCAGAGATAAATCCTTGGGTTTTCAATATATTGGTCAATAATTTTTTTAACGATTACTTCTTTATTTCCTATCATAATACCATAGAAATCTATTTTATTTTTTCGGTGTTTTTTATCCTAACTGCGCTTATAAAACTTGCCGAAAATTGGGTGTATTTAAATCAATTAGAAAACAAAACACTTAAAATTCAGAAGCAACAAATAGAAAATCAATTGTATTATTTAAAAGGTCAGATTAATCCGCATTTTTTATTCAATTCTTTAAATGTTTTGTATTCGTTGGCTATCGATGAAAAAAAGGAAATTACCAATGCAATTTTACAATTATCAGATATTTTAAGGTATGTTATTTATGATGTCAATGCTGATAAAATATCCATCAGAAAAGAAATTGAATTGCTTAAAAATTACATCGAATTTGAAAAAAACAGACATGTAAATGATTCTACAATTACTTTTGATTTTAAAGTTGATGAAGATTTGAAAATTTATCCAATGTTGTTATTACCATTGCTAGAAAATAGTTTTAAACACGGATTGAAAAGTGGCGTAAAAAATCCGTATATTGATGTAAAATTAATAGCTAAAAGTAAAAAAATAGATTTTGTAATTTCTAATAACTTTCAAGAAACTAAAAAGTATAATACAAAAGAAAAAAAAGGAATTGGGTTAAAAAATATTCAAGAAAATTTAGCCATTATTTATCCTGATGAACATCTTTTTTCGATTGAAAATACCCAAACTATTTTTACTGTAAAGCTAACCATAGATTTAGAAAAATGAATATACGTTGCTTAATAATTGATGATGAACCTTCTTCGCAAAACGTACTAAAATCATTTATACAAAAAATTGATTATTTAGAATTAATACACGTTTGTAATAATGCATTAGAGGCTTTAGAGTTTTTAAAAAGCAACACAGTAGATTTATTTTTTTTAGATATTAATATGCCGCAACTTTCTGGAATCGATTTTTATAAATCATTAAAAAATCCGCCAAAAGTAATATTTACAACTGCTTATTCAGAATACGCTTTAGAAGGTTTTGAAGTTGATGCAACAGATTATTTATTAAAACCTTTTTCTTTTGATCGTTTTGTAAAAGCGGTATCAAAAGTTAAAGATTTGAATGATGCTAAAATCGATTATATCATTGTAAAATCTGACAAAAAATTACATCAGATAAAAATTGAAGATATTTATTTTATAGAAGGATTGGGAGATTACATAAAGGTTCATTTAAAAAATAACTATTTAGTAACGTATAAATCCTTAAAAATGATGCATAATTTGCTGCCAAAGTCTATTTTTATACAAGTTCATAAATCGTTTATAATTAACAAAAATAAACTAGATTATATAGAAGGCAATTTGGCAATCATCAACTCACAAAAAGTACCTTTAGGACAAAAATATAAGAAAGAATTTCTTGATCATTTTAATGCATAATTATGTCAAAATTTTACACAAAAATTACCTCAAAACTTCAAAAATTTATTGAAGCGCAAAAAATATTCTTTGTTGCAACTGCACCAAATTCTGGAAGAATAAATTTATCACCAAAAGGAATGGATTCTTTTAGAGTGCTCAACGAAAACAAAGTTTTATGGTTAAATGTTACAGGAAGTGGCAATGAAACGGCTGCTCATTTATCAGAAAATGAACGCATTACAATTATGTTTTGCTCGTTTGAAAACGCGCCAAACATTTTACGTTTATACGGCAAAGGAAAAGAAATAAAGCCAAAAGATACAAACTGGAATGACGTAATTTCTTTGTTTCCAGAAACACCAGGAACGCGTCAAATTTTTGAAATTATCATTGAATCAGCTCAGACTTCTTGCGGAATGTCCATTCCGTTTTTTGAATATAAAGGCGAAAGAAACGAGCTAAATGATTGGGCAACAGCACAAGGAAAAGAAGGAATAGAAAACTATTGGGAAAACAAAAATCAAACAAGTATTGATGGTTTGCCAACTCATCTTTTAGAATAATGCTATGATAGCATTTCCTAAGGGGAAAAATTTTATAAAAAAATCATAATTCAGATTCGTGAAAATCCGTGAAATCTGTACCGTAAAAAATAAATACCATGAACAATTTTTCATATTTCAACAGAGAAAACATCACCAACGAATTAAAAACCACAGAATTTGATGTTTTAATAATTGGTGGCGGAATAACGGGTGCAGGAATTGCTTTAGACGCAGCTTCACGCGGAATGAAAGTGGCATTAATTGAGAAAAACGACTTCGCTTCTGGAACTTCAAGTAAATCGACAAAACTAATTCATGGAGGTTTACGATACCTAAAACAGTTCGATTTTTGGCTGGTAAAAGAAGTAGGTACAGAACGCGCAATTGTACACAAATTAGCGCCACATTTAGTGATTCCAGAAAAGATGATTTTACCATTAATTGAAGGCGGAACTTATGGTTCTTGGCTAACATCCATTGGCTTAAAAGTGTATGATATTTTAGCTTCTGTAGAAGGAGAAGACAAGCGTAAAATGCTCACAAAAAAGGAAGCTTTAGAAAAAGAACCTTTGTTACCAAAAAAGATTTTAAATGGCGCAGGTTATTATGCAGAATACAGAACTGATGATGCGCGTTTAACAATTGAAGTGCTAAAAACAGCCTTAAATTATGACGCAAAAATCATAAATTATACAGAAGCTACACAATTTATTTATGAAGAAAATAGAGTAGTTGGAGCAACTGTAAAAGATGAATTTTCTGACGAAACCTATGATATTAAAGCGAAATATGTAGTAAATGCTTGTGGACCTTGGGTTGATGAATTACGCCAATTAAACAACTCTAAAACAGGCAAACGTTTACATTTAACAAAAGGAGTTCATTTAGTAGTTCCTCATGAAAAATTACCTGTAAAACAGTCTGTGTATTTTGATATTCCTGATGGTAGAATGATGTTTGCAATTCCGAGAGGAAAAGTTACCTATTTTGGCACAACAGACACCAATTTTCAAAAAGATAAAGATCATGTAAACACAAGTATTGTTGATGCGTCTTATTTAATATCTGCAGTTAACAACATGTTTCCAAAAATAAATTTAACCATAGAAGACGTGCAATCTTCCTGGGCTGGTTTACGCCCTTTAATTCATGAAGAAGGAAAATCTGCATCAGAATTATCTAGAAAAGATGAAATATTTGTTTCTGATACAGAACTTATTTCTATTGCTGGTGGAAAATTAACAGGTTATAGAAAAATGGCAGAACGTATTGTAGATTTGGTTGCTAAAAAATACAAACGTCGCTTTGATAAAGAATTTGATGACATCAAAACTGAAAAAATTGTGCTTTCTGGTGGAACTTTTAAAAACTTTAAAGAAGTAAAAAGTTATACAGATGCTATTTATAATAGAATTGCAGAAGTAGATTTCTCTCAAAAAGATGCAGAATATTTGGTGTATAATTATGGCAAACAAACGGATATCATTCTAAAAAAGTTTGATGAATATACTGATGAAAATCAGCAAGAAAAAATGATAAAAGCAGAAGTTTGGTTTACCATAAATTATGAAATGGCTTGCAACCCAACAGATTTCTTTATGCGCAGAACTGGTCGTTTATTTTTTGACACTCAGAGTGTGTATCTGTATAAAAATTATGTCACTCAACTATTTGAAAATCAGTTAAAATTAGATAAAATTACTAAAGAAAAAAATATTAATAATTTAGATGAAAAATTAATATCAATTTTAAATTTTAATTAAAAATAATATTATATTTGATAGGTTTTTCAATCATATATTTATGAAACATAGTTAATACACTCTAAATTTAAAGCTCTTTCTTTTCTGGAGAAAAGAAAAGCATTTTACTTAAAAAAATTAATTATAACATAAATATTTAAAAAATGAAAAAATTATTTACTGCAGCATTAGTGCTGTTAATCGCAGTTTCTTTTTCTGCTAAAAAAATTACAATTCAAGAAAATAAATTAGTTGCTACTTTTAAAGGTGTAACAGAAAATGATTACTACAAATTTATTGATGATCAAAAAGTAGAACACTTATTTTATGACTTAGATGAAAGCGTAGAATTAGGTTTAGAAGATGATGAAAATATTGGTAAAAAATTCTCAATTACTTGGAGTTCAAAAGAAGTTGACGAATTAAATGAAGAAGGTGATGAAACAGGCCTTAAATTGACTGTAAAAACAATCTTAACTATTGTACAAGTTAAGTAAAAATAAAAAACCGGTTGTTACATTTAACAACCGGTTTTTTTGTGCTTTATAGTATTTGATTTCTTAATTTATTACTCTTTTTCGTTTTCTTCAATATCTGCTGTAAGGTCTAAATTTCTAATCGTTGGGTTTAAAGCTCCTGTAGCAACAACAGTAATTAACGTCATTGTTCCGCCAAAAACTACGGCCGCAACAGGTCCAATTAATTTAGCTGCTAAACCACTTTCAAAAGCCCCTAATTCGTTAGAAGAACCAACAAACATTGAATTTACAGAAGAAACTCTTCCTCTCATTTCATCGGGTGTTTTTAATTGTAGAATCGTTTGTCTAATTACCATCGAAATTCCATCTGCAGCGCCACTTACAAAGAGCGCTAAAACACTTACCCAAAAGATAGAAGATAATCCAAAGGCAATCATACTTAATCCGAAAATGAAGACAGAAATCAACATTTTTTTACCTGTGTTTCTGTTAATAGGAATGTAGGTTGTTAAAAGCATAGTAACGATACTTCCCATAGAAATTGATGCGTTTAAAACACCAAAACCTTCTGGACCAACTTTTAAAATATCTTGCGCAAATACTGATAAAATTGCTACTGTTCCGCCAAATAAAACAGCAATCATATCTAAAGTTAAAGCGCCTAAAATTGCTTTATTTTGAAATACAAATAACACTCCAACTTTTAAACTTTTCATAATCGGTTCTCCAATTTTTGTATTTAAAATTGGTTTCTTTTTAATTTGAAAAAGGAAAATAAGTGATAAAATTACTAAGCCAAAAACTAGGCATAAGGTTTTATCAACACCAATCCAACTGATAAAAAATCCGCCAAATAGAGCTCCAGAAACTGTAGCTGTTTTCCAGGTACTTGTACTCCAAGTTGCCGCATTATGATATATTTTTTTAGGAACTAAAAGTGCTACTAAAGAAAAAATTGTAGGTCCAAAAAACGAGCGTAAAAATCCGCCAAAGAAAACCAACCCATAAATTGTATAAAGTGTTGCATTTGTAGACCAGTGACCTGTAATAGCATCCGAAGTTAAAAAGAACAAACCTAAACTAATTAAAGAAAAAGCAGCTGTACAAATTGCTAATAAGTTTCTTTTTTCTTTCTGATCTACAATATGACCAGCAAATAATGCCATAGAAAAAGCGGGAATAATTTCCATTAAACCAATAATTCCTAATGATAAAGGGTCTTTTGTGATGCTATAAACTTCCCATTCAATTACAATAAATTGCATAGACCAGCCAAAAACGAGTAAAAATCTAACAAATAAAAAGATATTAAATTCTTTTATTCTTAGAGCAGCATAAGGATCTTGTTTTGCCATGATATTAGCTTAATTTCATATCCATTAAAATGGCAAATGTTTGGTTGATGTCTTCTTCTTTTACAACAATTGTCATTTCGTTTGTTGTAGAAATAATTTCTTGTAAAGGAATATCTGCCCAAGCTAATTGCTTTAAAATAAAATAGTAAATACCAGATTGTTCTTGATTTTCTTTTGGTAATTTTATGGTAATAGACGCTAATTCTAAAACACTATTTATTAACGTTTCTGGTTCAAAAATTTCTTCTACAAAAGGTCTTAAGTTTTTACTAGTAACAATATTCGTCTCAAAAATTCCTTGAGAAACTGTTAAAAAATAATCAGAATTTTCTGAAGATTTGGTTAATATTTTAGCAATTTCTCGCAATAAAGATGGTGTATTTTTAAAAGTAAAATCGCACAAATCAGAACGAACAATTACATCACCTAAATCTAAAGCTAGCTTTTTTATATTTTTCCTAATACGTAATTCGCTTGCTGGTGAAAGTCTGTTAATTGCCATCATTACAGCGCCAACCTTCACGTTTTTCTTTAAAACAGTAGAAACTTCTGGTAAAATAATTCGAGCTAAAGAAGAAACATTTATCAACTTTTCGTTTAAAGCTTCTTCTATAAAAGGTGTTTTTCTAATGGTACTTTCTACAACTTCTTGTATGGTTTTCATGATAAAAGTTTAAAACTATAAATAATTGTTCAAAATTAAACAATTAATCTAATTTATTCGTCAACTTTTTAAATTCTTTTTTAGGGTTTTTATTACCGTACAAAATATTGTAAACTGCATCTATAATTGGCGTTTTAGCACCATTTTCTTCCTTTATTTTAAAAGCACTATTGGTTGCATAATAGCCTTCTGCAATCATACTCATTTCCATTTGCGCAGATTTAACTGTATAACCTTTACCAATCATATTTCCAAATTGTCTGTTTCTACTAAAAACTGAATAACCTGTTACTAATAAATCTCCTAAATAAGCAGAATCATTTATGTTACGCTTCATTTTATGCACTTTTTTAATAAAACGTTTCATTTCTCGAATTGCATTGCTCATTAATACAGATTGAAAATTATCTCCATAACCTAAACCATGTGCCATTCCTGCAGCAATTGCATAAATATTTTTTAACATTGCAGCATATTCCGTACCAATTATATCATCAGAAATTTTGGTTTTTATATAATCACTTTCTAATGCAAGAGACATTTTTTTAGCTTTTTCTTCATCTTGACAAGCAATTGTTAAATAAGACAAACGTTCCATTGCAACCTCTTCTGCATGACAAGGACCTGTAATTACACCAATATTTTCTAGAGGAATATTATATTGTATATTAAAATGTTCACCAACAATTAAACCTGTTTCTGGTACAATACCTTTAATCGCAGAAAAAATAGTTTTTCCTTTTAAAGATTTTTTTAATTTACCGAGTTCACTTGTTAAAAAAGCAGACGGAATTGCAAATATTAATACATCATAATTTGCAACCATATAATTAATGTTGCTAGACAAATCTAAGTGAGTTGCGTCTAACTCTGCAGAACTTAAATATTTTGGATTGTGGTCATTTTCTTTTATATATTTTATGGTTTGCACACTTCTCATATACCAACCAACAGTTTCTAAATTTTCTGTCAACATTTTAACAATGGCAGTTGCCCAACTTCCACCTCCAAAAACCGCAATTTTCTGATGTTCGCTCATAAATATCGAATTAGATATCAAATGTAAGAAAACTATTAACTTATAAGGAATCCTTGACTGTTTTATTATCTTTGTCTACCATAACTTTATATTTTTGAGTACCTTAAAACGTTTTTTTAAAGACACAATTATTTACGGAATTGCCGCTGTTTTGCCACGTGCAATCAATATTTTTCTAGTAAAACTACACACTTCAACTTTAGATGCAGAAAAATATGCCGTAAATACAGATTATTATGTGTACGCAGCTTATTTAAATGCATTGTTAACTTTTGGAATGGAAACTACTTTTTTTCGTTTTTTTTCAAGAGAAAAAGACAAAGGAAAAGTACTTTCTACATCATTTATTAGTTTGCTAATTTCAACCTTAATTTTCCTGTTTTTTGCATTATTTTTTAATGATGTAATTGCTGCTTTCTTCGGATTTAAAAACCCTTTATTCTTTAAATTATTAGTGTATACAATTGCACTAGATACATTGGTAGTTGTGCCTTTTGCTTATTTACGAGTAACCAATAAACCATTAAAATTTACAGCAATTAAACTTATAAATATTATTGTTTTTAGCATTTTAAATGTTTTCTTTCTGTGGTTTGTTCCGTATGCTATTCAAAATGAAATTTATCTACCAGAATCTCTTGTAAATTATTATAATGAATATCCTAAAGTAATTCACATTTTTGTTGCTGGTGCAGTTGCAAGTTTATCAACTTTTTTACTGATGATTTCTGCTGTTTTAAAATTCAAATTTAACTTTGATTTTAAACTGTTTAAAAGGATGTTAGTGTATAGTTTTCCTATTATGATTGGTAGTTTGGCTTTTGTAACCAACGAAAACTTAGACAAACTTTTATTAGGCGATATGTTAGGCGAAAAACAAATGGGAATTTACGCAGCTTGTTACAAATTAGGCGTTTTTATGACCTTATATATTGTAGCTTTTAGAATGGGAGCAGAGCCTTTTTTCTTTAATAATGCTGATAAAGAAAATGCCAAAGAAACCTATTCAAAAATTCTGACTTGGTTCACCATTTTTGGTGCATTTTTTATGCTAATTGTTGTTGTTTTTATTGATTTATTTGCAACCATTTTATTAGGAAAACCAGAATATTTCGAAGCACTTTCTATTGTACCAATTATACTTTTAGCCAACTTATTTTTAGGTATTTATAATAATTTATCAATTTGGTACAAACTAACAGACAAGACTAAATACGGAATGTATTTTTCCATTATTGGCGCTTTTATTACGATTGTTTTTAATATTATAATGATTCCTAAAATTGGTTTTATGGCTTCTGCTTGGGCAACTTTATTTGCTTTTGGCACAATGATGATTGTTTCTTATTTTGTAGGTCAAAAACATTATCCTGTAAATTATAAGCTCAAAAAAGTTACTTATTATTTAATTTCATCAACCATTTTAGGATTGGTTTCTTTTCACGTATTTAGAGGACAATATTGGTTTTCTGTGTGCACTATTTTTCTTTTCTTTGGATTGATTTATTTTAATGAGAAAATGGAAATTAAACAACTTCTAAAACGATAACGATGAAACTAAAAATACTACTGTTTTTGTCTCTTTTATTCCTGATGTTTTCTACTAAAATATACGCTCAAAAAAAGGAAAGTTCATCAGTAAATACGGATGAAAGAAAATCAACAAAAGCAACTAATGTTTCAATCCTAAAAAAAGAATTTATTATTGATGGATTAAACGATATTTCTCATAAAGTTTGGCTGTATTTACCTCCAAATTATGATAAATCAAAAGAAAAATATCCTGTAATTTATATGCACGATGCTCAAAATTTATTTGATGACGTAACTTCTTTTGTTGGTGAATGGGGAATTGATGAAACTTTAAATGAGCTCTACAAAAATACTGGAAAAAACTTTATTATTGTTGGCGTAGAAAATGGTGGAGAAAAAAGAATTGAAGAATATACACCTTGGAAACACGAAAAACATGGCGGCGGAAAAGGAGATATTTACATCAATTTTTTAACAAATGAGCTAAAACCTTTTATCGATAAAAATTACAGAACAAAATCAGAAGCAAATCAAACTGCAATTATTGGTAGTTCTTTAGGTGGATTAATTTCTTTTTATGGAGGATTGAAACATCCTGAAGTTTTTGGTAAAATTGGCGCGCTTTCTACGTCTTTTTGGTTTTCTGATAAAGTACAAATTTTTGCTAAAGAGAATGGAAATCAGAAAAATACAAAGCTCTTTTTATTAGTTGGCGAAAAAGAAGGAGATTCTATGGTTCCTGATACAAAAAACATGGAAAAACTGTTGCTAGAAACTGGTTTTCCGAAAGAAAATATTAAAACAAAAATTGTTACAGAAGGAAAACATTCTGAATCTTTTTGGAAAGCAGAATTTTTAGAAGTAATAACATTTTTATATAATTTATAAACTTATGAACGTACAAATCATTAACAAATCTAAACACGCAACACCAGCTTATGAAACAGAGGGTGCAGCAGGAATGGATTTAAGAGCAAATATTGATGCATCTATAACACTTAAACCTTTAGAAAGAACCATCGTAAAAACGGGTTTATTTATAGCTTTACCTGTTGGTTTTGAGGCTCAAGTTAGACCTAGAAGTGGTTTGGCTGCTAAAAAAGGAATTACTGTTTTAAATTCTCCTGGAACTGTAGATGCAGATTATAGAGGAGAAATTGGCGTAATTTTAGTAAATTTATCAAATGACGATTTTGTTATAAATGATGGTGAAAGAGTTGCTCAATTAGTGATTGCAAAACACGAACGTGCAACTTGGCAAGAAGTTACCGTTTTAAGCGAAACAGAACGTGGTGCTGGTGGTTTTGGAAGTACAGGCGTATAAATATTATGGATGAAATAGATTTACAACCTTTAAGAATTACTGGGAGTTGGAATGTTGAGTGGAACTTATTTTATGAAGCCGATCCTACAGAAGAAACAATGCATTATTTAGATGCTAGCTCTCTTTTGCACTTAAATAATTATAGTTTAATGAGAGCTATAAATTTAGATTTTAGACCAGAAAATGATGTAAATGGTCATTTTTATTTGCGTGTAATCAATTTAACAAAAATAGAAAACCCAAGAACTAAAAAAATTGATTATGACGGAGATTGGGAAAATTTATACTTCGAATTAACATCAAAAAGTAGAATTGAAATTGTAAAAGAAATAGAAAGGTTGGTAAGAGAAATACCTCCTTTTAAAGGATAAAAAAAGAACTAAATAAACAAAAATTATGATTTTAGGAGTATGTGAATGGTTAAGTACAAAAACACAATTTTCAGCAAAAAATATTAGAATATTATTTGTTTTATTAGTGTTGTTAGCTGGTTTTGGTGTTGGTGCCTATTTAATTCTTTGGTTGGTAAAAATATTTTCTAATGAGTAAATTAGTCTTTCTTTTAAAAAAATTGGCTCAATTTATAATACAATAAATCAAAATATTACCATAGTTTATAGCAAAAAAACTGCTGGAGATTGATTACTTCTACAGCAGTTTTAATAATAATAGTTAGAACTTTTAATACTTATTCTTGGTTTTCAATAGCTAATTTTATTTTCTTTTCTAACTCGTCTGCTAATTCAGGGTTGTCTTTAATCAATCCTTTTACAGCATCTCTACCTTGACCTAATTTAGTTTCACCATAACTAAACCAAGATCCAGCTTTCTTTACAATACCTAATTCTACACCAATATCTAAAATTTCTCCAACTTTAGATATTCCTTCTCCATACATAATATCAAATTCTGCAATTTGAAAAGGAGGTGCTACTTTATTTTTTACAACTTTAACTTTGGTGCTGTTTCCAATAACTCTATCACCATCTTTTAATTGAGTTCTTCTTCTAATATCTAAACGTACAGAAGCATAAAATTTTAATGCGTTTCCACCAGTTGTAGTTTCTGGATTACCAAACATAACCCCAATTTTTTCTCTTAACTGATTGATAAATATAACAGTACATTTTGTTTTAGAAATAGTACCCGTTAATTTACGTAATGCTTGAGACATTAAACGAGCATGTAAACCCATTTTAGAATCTCCCATTTCTCCTTCAATTTCAGATTTTGGTGTTAAAGCTGCAACAGAATCAATTACAACAATATCAATTGCACCAGAACGAATTAAATTCTCTGCAATTTCTAATGCTTGCTCACCATGATCTGGTTGCGAAATAATTAAATTTTCTATATCAACACCTAAATTTTCTGCATAAAAACGATCAAAAGCGTGTTCTGCATCAATAAAAGCAGCAATTCCGCCAGCTTTTTGAGCTTCTGCAATTGCGTGTAAAGTTAACGTAGTTTTACCAGAAGATTCTGGACCATAAATTTCAATAACTCTACCTCTTGGATAACCGCCAACGCCTAACGCTAAATCTAATCCTAAAGAACCAGAAGATATACACTCTATATCATCTACAGCAACATCACCCAATTTCATTACAGAACCTTTACCATAAGTTTTATCTAACTTAGCCAGTGTAAGTTGTAATGCTTTTAATTTTGCTTCTTTTTCTTTATCTACTGCCATGAATCTTCCTAATTTTATTTTTAAATATGGGCGACAAGTTACGAAAATCTAAATCTATTTTCCTAAAATTTAAACTAGATTTTTATCTTATTTTTACCCAAAATTTAAGTTTATGAATTCAAAGATATTTTTAAAAAATACTAATAGTATCGTTATTATTGAAAAAGGTGAGCTAATTAGTTTTCAAAAAGACAACCAAGAATATATTCATCAGAAAGGAAATCCTGGTTGGCGAAACTCTGATGATGAAATGTTTCCTGTAATTGGGCCAACTGCTAAAAATAATTTTAGAGTTCATACAAAAAATGGAGATGCAATTCAAGATCAGCATGGTTTGTTGCGTGAGTTAGATTATTCTTTGGTTTCTTCGGATGAAAACAGTGCAAAATTCATCAAAAAATATAAAAAAGATACACTTATTAACAATAGTAAATTTCCAGCTAAATCTAAAGAAGAAAATTTATCTTGGCCTTTTAATTTTACTTTTGAAAAGAATTTTACACTAGAAAATGATGTTTTAACAATCAATTTTATTATCAATTCTGATAAAGGAATGCCATTTATGTTGGGTTATCATCCGGCTTTTTTATTGTCTGATACTGGAACAGAAACTTTAGAAGCAGGTGAAGAAAAAATTACATTAGACGATATTTATAAAGTAGGTTCTAATGCTTTTCCTGTTTTAGGAACTGATAAAATTATCCTAAAAAATACTGATAAAAACGATTTAGAAATTACCACAATAGGTTTTAACAATTTTATGCTTTGGACAGAAGTTGACAACATGCTTTGTATTGAACCAATTACACAATATACTTCGTATACAGATCAAAAATTTTCTGAAGAAAATATGAGTTTATCCGAAGGTAAAAATTATTTTTCTGTTACAATAAAAGTATTATAATTTGATAGAAAAACACAGACATTTTATTATTCACAAACCTTGGGGAATGATTTCTCAGTTTGTAAATCCCGCAAAAAGGAAGAAGAAATTATTAGGAGATTTATATAATTTTCCTGCTGGAACAATGGCAATTGGACGTTTAGATGTAGCCTCCGAAGGATTGCTTTTATTAACTACGGATGGAAAAATATCCGAAAAAATTAGAAGTAGTAAATTTGAAAAAGAATACTACGTTCAGGTTGATGGAATTATAAATGAAGAAGCTGTAGAAAAACTAAAAAAAGGTGTAGAAATTGGTTTTGATGGTAAAAAATACATTACAAAACCGGGTAAAGCTTTTTTAATTAACGACCCTAAATTTCCGCTAAGAAGTCAGAAAATTAGAGATGATAGACACGGACCTACAAGTTGGGTTTCTATTATTATTAGAGAAGGAAAATTTAGACAAGTGCGTAAAATGACTGCAGCTGTTGGTTTCCCTACTTTACGATTAATTCGTGTTAGAATTGGTAACATAAAACTTGAAAATATGGAAGTTAGCGGCGTTATAGAAACTGATAAACTTATGTAACATTTATCACAAAAAAAGAAAAAATATCTTTTTAATTTTGCGTTATGAACAATTCTAACACCACATTATATATAGTAGCTGCAGTTATAATTTTACATTTTGTTGTAGGTTTTGGCTACTTAATCTATAAAATGAATAAAAAGAATGATAAATAATTATTGTTTAGTTTTTTTCTTATAATTATCAAAATATAAGGCACCTAATAATCCTGCTCCTACAATTATACCACCTAATCCATCAAAAAAAATTTGAGTTTTATAAATTGTATAAATCGATAAAAATATTGATGCAATACTTATTGCTATTATAAAATATTGAAGTGGTTTACTCATAATTTATTTTTGATCATTTTAATATGCGGAATTCCGTCTTCTAAATATTCTTCTCCTACTTGAATAAATTGATGTGATTCATAGAATTTTTTTAAATATTTTTGAGCAGAAATGGTAATTTTATCTACTTTAAAATGATCTTTTATAGCTTTTATAGATGCTTTCATTAAATCGTGACCATAACCATATGTACGTTCATCTGCAGCAACAACAACTCTACCAATACTTGCGTTATCAAAATAATCTCCAGGTTTAAAAATACGAGTGTAGGCAATAATTTTATCTTTTTTTATACCAAAAACATGTAAGGATTTTTGATCTTTAAAATCGATATCTTGATACACACAATCTTGTTCTACCACAAAAACTTCTGATCGTAATTGTAGAATTTGATATAATTCATCAATTGTAAATTCTTTGAAAGATTTTATTATGAAATTCATATATATTATTTACCTCATTGCGAGTTTACGAAGCAATTTGTTAAATAATAAAAAGATTACTTCACTTCGTTCGTAATGACAGAATGATTAACAAGAAATTTTATTAATTCTATTTTGATGTCTTCCACCTTCAAATTCTGTAGTAAGAAAAATATCTACAAACCCGATTGCTTGTTGTAAAGAAACAAAACGTGCAGGAATTGCTAATATATTTGCATCATTATGTTGTCTTGTTAAGGTAACCAACTCATTATTCCAACAAAGTGCAGCTCTAATACCTTGATGTTTATTTGCGGTCATTTGTGCGCCGTTACCAGAACCACAAAGAATAATACCAAATTCTGCTTTACCACTTTCTACTGCATCTGCTGTTGGGTGAATTGCATCTGGATAATCCATAGAATCGTTTGTATCGGTTCCAAAATTTAGAACTTTATAGCCTTTTTCTTCTAAATGTTTTATAATTTCGAATTTATATTCTGTACCTGCGTGATCGTTACCTATGGCAATTGTCATAATTTTTTAAATTAAAATAATCGTTACGAGTAAGAATAATAAAGTAATTTTAGTAAAAAAGATTACTTCATTTTGTTCGTAATGACTTAGTTATAAGAACAAAAATACAGAAACTAACGGTTATCAACAGTTATAAACAATCAAAAAAATAACTTTTTTAATAACCTTTTAATTTTTAACTCTTTAGCTATGTTATCTAATTGTTAAGAAGTATCAGTAAAGTTTTACAAGTATTTTTGGTAGTTTAAAAAAATATTACAATACAGCGAGTAGTACGATATACACAACTTTTTTTATGAGTTTTTGATAAAAGTTTATCAACATAAAATTTACAATTTGTTTACAGAGATTTGGTTATTAACTATTAAGAATTTTAGGTTAATTACTGTTTATAACTATTGTTAATAACTCTAAATTTAAATTGATTTTTAAGCTTTTAAGTAGCTTATAAGTTGTCAATGATTTTTAATAACTCAAATAAAAAAATAAAAAGTAAAAAATTTATAGTAGCTATTAACACACTATTATAACCATCATTGTTTTTTAAAATTTTTAAAAAGAAAAGTAATTATAATATAGAATGTTTATAACTGTTTAAAACGAAAAAAAAATTAAAAATTAAAAATGAATATTTTAAGAAAGAAAAATTTTTAAAAAGGAAGTAATTTTTTTAAAAGAAATTAAACAGTTTTCTTTTCTGCTTTTAAAAGAGATAAAGTGTCTTTTTGAATTTTTACAGTTTCTATTTGAGTTTCATCTTTATTTAAAGAAGTATTTATAGTTATTACAGTTACAAAAATGCCTGCAATAAATATAAATATGAATAAAGCGATAATTTTACGTAGATTTTTCATCTTTATAAGTGTAACTTCTTTTTATAAAGACGCTTAATTTTAACAAATGTTACAATTTTTTTAAGATAATTTTAAGAAATAACAAAACCAATGGCTTTTTCAATAATTTTTACTGATACTTTTCCTGTACCAATTAATTCTCCATCTGCTTGAATAAAAGGTTTAGAAGTTTGTGGAATAACAGTTATTTTTTTTGTTTTATAAGTTGCTACCTTTTTATGGTTTACAATTTTACCAGAATATAATTTAGGCAGATTAAAAACTAAGTCTAATAAATTTAGGTTTTTAGCAATGGTAATATCAAACAAACCATCCGAAGGATTTACATTTTCTGTAAACTGCATTCCACCACCAGAAAATTTACAAATACCAAAAACGGTCATTAAACAGTTTTCTTCAAAGATTTTATCATCAAAAATAATTTTAAAAACAGATTTTTTATAAAATAATAAACCAATTAATCCGCTTAATAAATAAGCAATAGATCCTAAATATTTTAAAGTTTTTAGTTTATTAACAATGTAACCATCATAACCTAAACCAGCAGCATTGTTAAAAAAAGTTGTTTTATTTTCAGTTTTTAAAACTCCAATATCTTGTAAAATGGTTTTATTTTTTTGGATGATTTCTAAAGCTTTTTCTATATTATTTGGAATATTATAGTTTTTTACCCAATCATTTCCTGTTCCTATAGGAATTACTGCAATAGTTATATCAGAAGTTTTTGTATATCTTTGCAACATTATTCCGTTAACTACATGATGTAGTGTTCCATCTCCACCAATCGAAATAATATTTCTAAAACCTTTTTGAATTGCTTTATCTACCAATTCGATTTCGTGTTTAGAAAACTGTGTAAAAGCAAAAGAAAAGTCTATTTTCTTAGTGTTTAATAATTGTTGAATTTCTTTCCATTGTTTAGAAAAATTCCGATTTCCAGAAGTAGGATTTGCAATTATAAACCAAGAATTAGACATAAATAATAATTTTAAAAGCCAAAATACAATAATTGATTGATAACTATTTTTTAATAGTTAATAATGGTAAAAAATTGTAATTTGGTATCATATAACAAGAAGTAAGAATAAATGACTAGAAAGAAAAATAAAATATATAAAAAGAAAGGAAAAATTGTAAAAGATTTAACCAAAAATATATTTAGAATATTAAATGAAGACAGCGAAAAGTTTTATAATTATAAACAAATTGCTGCAAAATTAAAGATTTCTGATACTGATGGTAAAACTCAAGTTTTAAAGAAATTAGCAGAATTAACTGCTACTAAAAAAATTAAAGAAGTAGACAGAGGCAAGTTTCAAATTAATACAGATAGAAAATATTCTATTGGTACTTTAGATATTACATCTAACGGAAATGGGTATTTTATTACTGATGACTATGAAAATGATATTTTTATACCAAATATAAATCTTGGTAAAGGTTTACATCAAGATACAGTAAAAGCGTATGTATATAAAAAACGTAGTGGAAAAAAATTAGAAGCAGATGTTGTAGAAATTTTAGAACGTGCAAAAACAGAGTTTGTAGGTGTTTTACAAATGAATAAAAACTTTGGTTTTGTAGTACCAGATAGCAATAAAATGTATGCAGATATTTTTATATCTCAAAACAAATTAAATGGTGCACAAGATGGCGATAAAGTACAAGCTACAATTGTAGATTGGCCAGAAAATTCTAAAAATCCGTTTGGAAAAATTACTACAGTTTTAGGAAAACCTGGCGATCATAATACAGAAATGCATTCTATTTTATTAGAATACGATTTACCTTATGAGTTTGAACCAGAAGTAGAAAAAGAAGCAGGAAATTTACCTATAGAAATTACGAAAGCAGAAATTGCCAAACGTAGAGATATGCGTAAAGATTTAACTTTTACCATAGATCCAAAAGATGCAAAAGATTTTGATGATGCATTATCATTTACAAAATTAGAAAATGGTAATTTCGAAATAGGAATTCATATTGCAGATGTTTCGCATTATTTACAACCAAAAACTATTTTAGATGATGAAGCTTATAAACGTGCAACATCTGTTTATTTGGTTGATAGGGTAGTGCCTATGTTACCAGAAATGTTAAGTAATGGCGTTTGTTCTTTAAGACCAAATGAAGAAAAATTAACCTTTTCTGCTGTGTTTGAAATTAATAAGAAAGCACAAATTATTAATCAATGGTTTGGTAGAACTGTAACCTATTCAGATCAACGTTTTGCATATGAAGAAGCGCAATCAATCATAGAAAATTGTAAATTATCTGATGATATTAAGCCATATACAATGCCTTTAGAAACTTCTATTATTGATGAAGAATATCAAGTAGATCCAAAAATTGTAGAAGCAACTTTAAAGTTAGATGAATTAGCCAAAATTCTTCGTAAAAAAAGAATGAAAGAAGGCGCAATTTCTTTTGATAGAGTAGAAGTGAAGTTCAATTTAGATGAAAATGCAAATCCTATTGGCGTTTTCTTTAAAGAATCTCAAGATGCTAATAAATTAATTGAAGAATTTATGTTGTTAGCAAATAGAAAAGTTGCCGAATTTATAGGTTTTTCTAAAGGAAAAGCAACAAATAAAACTTTTATTTATAGAGTTCATGATGAACCAGATGTAGAAAAATTAGCTTCTCTACAAAACATTATTGGTAAATTTGGATATAAAATTAACACAGACTCTAAAGAATCAACATCAGATTCTTTAAACAAGCTTTTAAACGATGTTCATGGTAAAGCAGAATCTAATATGATAGAAACTTTAACTATTAGAACAATGTCTAAAGCGGTGTATACAACTCAGAATATTGGTCACTACGGATTGGCTTTTGATTATTATAGCCACTTTACGTCGCCAATTAGACGATATCCAGACGTAATGACGCATAGATTACTTCAGTATTATTTAGATGGCGGAGAAAGTCCAAAAGCAGATATTTATGAAGAAAAGTGTAAACATTCATCCAAAAGAGAAGAATTAGCAAGTAAAGCAGAAAGAGATTCTATTAAATACATGCAAGTTAAATATATGCAAGATCATAAAGATGAAATATTTGATGGTGTAATTACTGGAGTTACAGAATGGGGAATTTACGTAGAAATTTCATCAAATAAATGCGAAGGAATGGTTAGAATTAGAGATATAAAAAGCGATTATTATATTTTTGATGAAAAACAATACGCAATTGTTGGTCAATCTACCAAAAATATTTATCAATTAGGAAATGAAGTAAAAATTAGAGTTAAAAATACAGATTTAGAACGTAAGCATTTAGATTTTTCTCTAATAGAAGATTAATTCTTAATTTATTTCAACATCTTTTAAATAGATAATAACAAGATTGAGAAACAGAATTACATTTAACAGTTTAAAATGGTTAACTCTTTTACAGATGAATATAACAAATTGTACAAGCAATTGTATGATAATATTCCAGATGAAGAATCTTGGTTTTTTCCAGCATTAAAAGAACTTATAGAAAAATATGATAAACAAACTGCAATTATTTTTGCAACTCAACAACCTTGGCCAGAATATACATTTGAACTTTTAGTAAAAGCTGGCTTAACAGATATTGATAAAGAAATCTTAATACCATATTTAAAAACCAAAAATGAAGATAATTGCTATTGTATTGCTTTTTGCTTGGCTGCTTGTGGTTATCAAGAAGGGTTTGTAGTTTTAAAACAGTTTGCAAAACAAACCCATTTATTAAGTAAACACACACATCCTTTTGTTGATATTTTACCAGATTTAATATTTATAAAAGATGATAGAATATCAGAAATATCAATTATATGTAAAAATTATAATAAACAACATAAACCATGATTTTAACAACAACAAATAATATAGAGAATTTTAAAATAGTCGATTATTTAGGTATAGTAACTGGTACAGCTTATGATTCTAGTTATACCTCTAAAGGAAAAAAAATGTCTTTTAAAGATATGTTTAGCATGTCTAAGTATTACGAAATGTATTCTTTAGGTTTAGAAGGTATTAAAGAAAAAGCATTTCAAAATTTAAAAGATAATGCTGTTAAATTAGGCGCAAATGCTGTTGTTGGTATTCAGTTAGATGTAGAACCACTTGCAAATTCATCAACTTTATTAGTTTCTATTACAGGTACAGCAGTAAAAGTGGAATAAAATTTAATATTAGCAACAATAATTAGTAAAAAAAGTCTTTATACTGGTATACTTATTGATTTATGTATACTAATCAAATTTTTTAAATGATGAAAAAAACAATTTTTATATGTGCGTTATTAGTTAGTTTTAACTTTTTAGCACAAAGTACAGTAACTACTAATTTAGGAGATTTTACAACGTTAAAAGTGTATAACGGTATAGAAGTAGAGTTGATAAAATCTAACGAACAAAAGTTAGAAATTACTGGTAAAAAGTCTGAAATGGTAAAAGTTAAAAATGTAGATAATACATTAAAATTGTCTTTACCTTTTTCTTTAAAACCAGAAAATAATGCTGCAAATGGTCAAGTGTTAATAAAGCTTTATTATAATTCTAATATTGCTATTATTGATGCTAATGAAGGTTCAACAATTACCGGAAAAGAAATTACCCAAGATAAATTAGAAGTAAATGCACAAGAAAGAGCATTTATAAATTTAGTGGTAAACACAAAGCATTTAGATGTAAGAACTTCATCTGGTGGAATTATAAAATTATCTGGTAAAACTAAAAATCAAGATGTAAATGTAGATTTATACGGTATTTATAACGGGTTTGCTTTAAAAGCTACTGCAAACTCAACAGTTTTTTCTGGTACAGGAGCAAAAGCAGAAATCTTAGCTGGCGAAACTTTAAATGCAAAAGTAAGTTTTGGAGGTTCAATTTTTTACAAAGGAAATCCAGAAGTTGTAAAGGATAAAAAAGTTATTGGAGGAATCATTCAAAAAAGAGATTAACAAAGAGTTCTGTTATTAGCTTTTTTGTATATTTGTAATCATAAATTAAAGAAAACATGTATAGTTTTAATATATTTTTATTAGGAATGCCTAGTGGCCCTTCAATGATTTTAATTATTGTGGCAGTTTTATTACTATTTGGTGGAAAAAAAATACCAGAACTAATGAAAGGAATTGGTGGTGGCCTAAAAGAGTTTAAAAAGGCAGCAAAAGAAGAACCTGAAGAAAAAATAGAAGAAAAAAAATAATCTAAATTTATTTTAATAAAATTTAAAAGCTCAATTTGTATAAAACAGATTGAGCTTTTTTTTATGTCTTTTAAAAAAAAATATCCCCCAATATTTCAATTTAAATTAACGGATTCAAAGTTATAATATTATATTAATATTTAAAGTAAAATAGTGAAAAAGGGTTATTTTATAAGGTTTTGGGATAAATGGGAACCTATATTTTTAGTAATTTTTCTAATTCTGTTTTATTTAAACTTCTAGAAACAGGAATTTTGTTTTCAATATTTTTAGATTTTAAAAAATAACCTCTTGCATTACCTGTAATTTCATCAAAAAATAGAGAATTTATAATATAAGATTTATGACATCTAAAGATAAATGGATAGTTTTCTATCTGTTTTAAAATGTTAGATAATGTGTTTCTTAAAATTAATTCTTTTATACCTTTTGTTTTTTTTATAAAGAAACTTGCATAATTACCATCTATAGTAATGTAAATTAATTTATCAATATTTAGAGTTAAATTTTCTTTCTTATTTTCTGAAAAGATGGTTATTTCATCTTTTTTTATGCTATTAATTTTTTCTTTTTTTAGTTTTAGTAATTTATCATTTACTATCAGCATAAATAGTATTGAAATAATAAATAAAGAGGATGAGTACTTATAAAAAAGAATAAAATTAAGTTTAATTAATCCATAAAGGTCTTTATAAATACCACTAAAATACCAAAGAATATAACTATAGATTATTGTGAAAAAAAAGGTTACAATTATAAAGGAATAAATAGACCAATTTTTAAATTTTATTTTTTCTAATATAAAAAATAAGAAAAAAGGAATTAAAAAGGTTAATATACCCATTACAATAGAGTATCCTAATAAATAATCCTTTAAAACATCTAAATTAAAAGGTTTAAAAAGGTTTAGAAAAATAAATACAAATACGCCATGTAATAAACTTAAAGCTAATTTATTAGATAAATACGGTTTTATATTAAAAGGTTTTTTAAGAAAATTTAAAATAGATTTATACAATTTGTTTGAATTTAATAAGTCTAAATATAAAGCAAAAAAAAAGAAGTAATGATAATTATTACTTCTTTTAATTGTTATTAATTAAATTTTACTCTTTCTTTTTAGGTTTTTGGTTTTTCATTGCTTCACCAATTTGATTACTTGCCGTAAAACTTGCAACCATATCATTTAACATTTGGCTACCAGCTTGTGGTGAGTTTGGTAATAAAATTAAATTACTATTCGTTTCTTGTCCAATAGATTGTAAAGTATCATAATGTTGCGTTACAACGATTAATGCTGATGCTTCTTGACTATTGATACCAACTCTATTTAAAACATCTACAGACTCTTCTAAACCACGTGCAATTTCACGTCTTTGATCTGCAATACCTTGTCCTTGTAAACGCTTGCTTTCTGCTTCTGCTTTTGCACGTTCTACAATTAAAATACGTTGTGCATCTCCTTCATATTGTGCAGCAACTTTTTCTCTTTCTGCAGCATTAATTCTGTTCATTGCTATTTTTACTTGAGGATCTGGATCAATATCTGTAACTAAAGTTCTAATAATATCAAAACCATATTCCATCATTGCATCATTTAATTCTGCTTTTACAGCAATGGCAATATCATCTTTTTTAACAAAAACATCGTCTAATTTCATTTTAGGTACTTCTGCTCTTACAACATCAAAAACATAACTTGTTATTTGATCATGAGGATAATCTAACTTATAAAATGCTTCATACACTTTTTCATAAATTACTTTATATTGTACTGATACTTTTAACTTTACAAAAACATCATCTAATGTTTTTGTTTCAACAATTACATCTAATTGCTGAATTTTTAAACTTAATCTTCCGGCAACTTTTTGCATTCCTGGAATTTTTAATTGAAAACCAGATTGACGAATACTTGTAAATCTTCCAAAGGTTTCAATAATTGCTGCAGTTTGTTGTTTAACTATAAAAAATGAAGCAAATAGTAGAAGCCCGATAATAACTATAATTATAAGTGCTATTGATGGCATATATGTGTTTTTAAATGTTAATAATTGATTAATGTAAAGATACTGAATTTTAATATCACTTAATTGGACGCTTTTTATTAAGAATGTTACATTTATTATACAAGAAAACCCTGTAAAATATACTTTTACAGGGTTTTTTGTTCTTTTTTTAGATTTGATTATTCTTCTTCCTCTCCTTCTTTAGGAAAAATTTTATATAATTTTCTATTATACTTAATCCATTTTTTATATTGTTTTTCAGAAAGGATACTTTTCATTGTTGCATCCAATTTTATATCTTCTTTTTTAAGCGTATTACTTATTGGTTTTAAATTATCGTTCATAGTTTTTATAACTTCTGTACGATTAGAAAAATCACCACTTTTTGCAGAAACTTTCTGAAAATTCTCTACTGTTTCTTTCGTACTTCTAAGTAAAAAACTGTTAATTCTCGTAATATCTTTAATATCTTTGTTGTATTCTGTTAAAGCTTTAGAAAATAACTTACCTTCTTTAGATGATAATTTAATTTTAGTTTTTTTTGCAGCTTTTTCTATGTTATAAATTACAATACCTAAATATTTTTCAATTTCAAAATTTGGTTCTGGCGCTTTTTCTTGTGTTTGCATCATATCACTTTGTCGCCTTCTTTGTTGACTTCCATAACCATTACCATATTGAGCTTCTGCAGCAAAAGCAGAAAATAGAATGATTAATAAGATAAGTTTTTTCATAATTATAGGTTTTTAATTGCGTTTTCTAATCTTTTAATAGTTTCTTCTTTGCCAATCATTGCAATAATATCAAACAAATGAGGACCAGCTAATTTACCAACTAAAGCCAAACGTAAAGGTTGCATAACTTTACCAAAACCAATTTCTTTAGCGGTAATCCATTCTTTTATTTCTTTTTCTGTATTTGCTGATGAAAAATCTTCAATAGAAGAAATAACAGCAATTAATTCTGTCATTAATTCAGCAGTTCCTTCTTTCCAATTTTTCTTTGATGCTTTGGCATCAAACTCAGTTGGAGTTTCAAAAAAGAAATTTGACAAATCCCAAAAATCAGCAACAAAAATTGCTCTTTCTTTGATTGATGAAACTACTTTTTGAACAAATTCTTTATCCTTAGAAATTCCTTTTTCTGATAAAATTGGTAGATATAAATCAGTTAATTCTGCATCAGATTTAGATTGCATGTACTGTTGATTAAACCATTTTGTTTTATCCGGATTAAACTTGGCTCCAGACTTACTAACGCGTTTTAAATCAAAAGATTGTACTAATTCATCCAAAGAGAAGATTTCCTGTTCTGTTCCAGGATTCCACCCTAAGAAAGCCAACATATTTATAAAACTATCTGCAAAATAACCATCTTCCTTATATCCACGTGAAACTTCATTAGTTTCTTCGTTTGTGTACGCTAAAGGAAACACTGGGAAACCTAATTTATCGCCATCTCTTTTACTTAATTTTCCTTTTCCAACAGGTTTTAAAATCAATGGTAAATGTGCAAATTTTGGAGCATTCCAACCAAAAGCTTTGTATAATAAAACGTGTAAAGGCATAGAAGGTAACCATTCTTCACCACGAATTACGTGGCTAATTTCCATTAAATGATCATCAACAATATTCGCTAAATGATAGGTTGGCATTCCATCAGATTTAAATAAAATTTTATCATCTAATGTATTTGTATCAATTTTAATGGTTCCACGAATTTCATCTTGTAAAATCAAGGTTTCATCTTGCGGAGATTTAAAACGGATTACATAATTTTCGCCAGCATTTATTTTAGTTTGCACTTCATCAGCTGTTAAAACCAATGAATTTACTAAGCGTCCTTTTTCTCTGTTATGCCAGTTGTAAATAAAGGTTTTTCCTTCTGCTTCATGACCTTTTCTTTCTGCATCTAAAGATTCTGAAGAATCAAAAGCATAATATGCCCAACCAGAATTTATTAAGATAGTAGCATATTTTTTATATAATTCTTTACGCTCTGATTGACGATAAGGACCAAATTTTTCGTTCTTTCCTGGACCTTCATCAAACGGAATATTACACCATTCCAAAGAGTCTATAATATATTGTTCTGCATTTGCAACATAACGTGTTTGGTCTGTGTCTTCTATCCTTAAAATAAAAGTTCCGTTATATTTTTTAGCAAATAAATAATTATATAAAGCTGTTCTTACACCACCAATATGTAAAGGTCCTGTAGGACTTGGTGCAAAACGAACGCGTACATTAGATTCCATTTTTTCTTGTTTTAAAGCTGCAAATATAGTTTTTCTATAAAAATTAGTCACTAATTCACTAATTTAAGTTTTTAAAGCGAAAAGACCTCACAAGTTTTCGAAACTTGTGAGGTCTAAATTATTTTATATTAGTGATTTCGTGGTATTTTATTTGACTACAATAATTTAATCGAGAACATATAAATTAGTGATAATCCGTGAAATTAGTGTCTATTTTTAACTTAAAACTTCTTATATACACCAAAAGATAAAGCTACTTGTTTTGCAACATTATTACCAAAAAATGCTGCTGGTAAACTTGCTGTAACTCCAAAATTATCAGAAAATTCTCCAATTGCTTTTACGCCAACAACGCCATATTCTTGATCATTTACATACAAACCTGTTGCTAAATTTGAAGCTGGTAAAACAATATCGCCATTTTTAAAAGATTTTTCGATGTCTAAGAAACCGATTAACCAAATATTTTTAGAAATTTTACCTCCGTATTCTCCACCAATTTTAAAGTTAGAACTATAATTATTTGTTCTAATTTTTGTACCCATAAATGTTTGTAAATAAGACTTACTAAAACTTCTACCAGCAATAAAAAGTGGCGAAAAAGTGAAGGCATCATAACCAGTTCTTATTCCTGAATTTTCATCGAAAGAACCCGTATTTGCTTCCATAGAAAGTTGAGCAGAAAGTAACCAAGTTTTTTTGTAAAAGTTATGTTTTAATCCAATTTCGATATTTCCTAAAGAATTTTCTTTGTATGTATTATTGACTATACCAGGACAAGGAGTTGTAACACAGTTAATTGTTGATGTCCTATTAAAAGTAATCAATTTATAAGGAATATTAACTAATAAAGTTGTTTTTTCTGATAAACCATATTCACCATAAATTTGCATCGTATTATCTGATATTTCTCCAGAAATTGTATAATCTGGATCGCCAAATAATTCATTATAACTAGGAATTGTTGTAAAAGAAAGTTGTGTATAAAATTTTCCTTTTTCTTGCGTCCACGGACCTTGAGAAAATACAGAAATACTGATGAATAAAAATAATAGTTTGGTTATATTTTTCATTATAAATAATTTTTTTCGAACAAATTCGATAAGTTATAAACAGTTAGTTGTTTCAGTTTTAATTTACTTACAAATCTATTTAACATATTTTTGATTGCAAATTACCGCGAAAACAGTATTTTTATTAGTTAATTATGGATGGATACACTAAAATAACGCAAAAGTTACATCAATTTACGCGCAAATATTATACAAATGAATTGATAAAAGGAACCATTTTATTTCTTTCATTAGGATTTTTGTATCTTTTTTTTACGTTATTTTTAGAATATTTTTTGTGGTTAAAGCCAACTGCAAGAACCATTTTATTTTGGGTGTTTATACTTGTGGAATTATTTTTATTAATTCGATTTATTGTAATTCCTGTTTTTAAATTAATTGGTTTACGAAAAGGAATATCTTTACAAGATTCTTCAAAAATTATTGGAAATCATTTTCCTGAAGTGCAAGACAAATTACTAAACATTTTGCAACTTAAAGAAAGTTCAAATTACTCTGATTTAATTTTGGCAGGCATCAATCAAAAGTCAGAAGAAATTGCACCAATTCCCTTTTTAAAAGCCATTGATTTTACACAAAATAAAAAGTATTTAAAATATGCAATTGTGCCTTTTTTAATTTTTATAATTAGTTTTTTTACGGGAAATAAAAATGCGTTAACTCAAAGTTTAGAACGCGTTGTGCATTATAGAACTTCCTACAATCCACCAGCTCCTTTTTTGTTTTCTTTATTAAATACTGATTTAAATGTCATCCAGGGAAAACCATTTTCGATTTCGGTAAAAACAATTGGAAAAGTTGTACCTAGTGAAGCAAAAATCATTTTTAATAATCAACAATATTATCTAAATAATACTGGAAATAATACTTTTTCATATACGTTTTCTGATGTACAAGAACCAATTAATTTTTATGTGGAAGCAAATGGAATTCAATCCCAAGATTATCAGCTAAAAGTAATTGGTACGCCAACAATAAATTCTATTTCTTTAGAATTAAAATATCCTAATTATTTAGGTAGGAGGAATGAAACGATTCAGAATTCTGGAAATTTAATTGTTCCGGAAGGAACAAATATTACTTGGAACGTAAAAACTGCTCAAACAGATTCTGTGGCTTTTATCAGCAATCAAAAAAGAGAACCTTTTAAAAGTTTGTCTAAAAATAATTATGAATTATCAAAAAGGATTCAGAATGCTTTTAGTTATCAAATTTCATCATCCAACAAAAATTTAAAAGATTTTGAGAATTTACAGTTTTCTGTGGATGTTGTAAAAGATGAACATCCTATGATTTCTGTAACTTCAAATATTGATAGTATTTCTAGAGGAGTTGCACAATTTGCTGGTCAGATTTCTGATGATTATGGATTAAAGAAATTGCAATTTGTGTATTATGATGAACAAAATTCAAATAATTTACAAAAGTTTGATTTACAGATAAATAAAGAGAATATTCAAACATTTTTTTATCAATTTCCTGATGGATTAAATTTAAAAACAGGAATCAATTACGAAATGTATTTTCAAGTATTTGATAATGATGCTGTTAATGGGAATAAAAGGGCAAAAAGCACTATTTTTAAGTATAGACAAAAAACAGAAGAGGAAGTAGAGGAGGATTTGTTGCAAGAACAAAAACAAACGATTAATAATTTAGAAAATTCTATTCAAAAGCAGAAAAAGCAACAAGAACAATTAGAAACTATTCAGCAAGATTTACAGAATAAAAAAGATATTAATTGGAATGATAAAAAGAAAGTTGATAATTTTATAAAACGTCAAGAGCAATATAAGCAAATGATGGAACGTCAAACCGATCAATTGCAAGAAAATTTAGACGAGAAAAAAGAAGATACTGAAAGTCTTCAAGAAAAAAAAGAGGATTTAAAACAACGAATTGAAGAATTAAAAAAACTGGATAAGCAACAAAAGTTGTTAGATGAAATTCAGAAAATGTCTGAGAAATTAAACAAAGAAGATCTCTTAAAAAAGGCGAAAGAATTAGCACAACAAAATAAACAAGAACAACGTAGTTTAGAAAAAATTCTTGAAATGGTAAAGCGTTTTTATGTTGAACAAAAAACCATGCAAATCGCAAACAAGATTGAAGAATTATCTAAAAAGCAAGATGAATTAGAAAAAAATTCTGATGATACTTTAGAAGATCAAAAGGAAATTAAAAAAGAATTTGAAGAAATTAAGAAGGAATTAGAGGAGCTTGATAAGGATAATGAAAAGTTGAAAAAACCGATGGAGTTGCCAGATGTTGAAGATGAAAAAATTGACATTGATAAAGAACTTGATAAATCCGAAGAAAATTTAAAAGAGAATAAAACACAGGAAGCTAATAAAAGGCAGAAGCAATCATCTAAAAAAATGAAAGAGATGAGCGCTAAAATGCAACAACAAATGATGGAAATGGAAGGAGAATCTATAGAGGAAAACATGGAAGATTTAAGAAAGATTCTCGAAAATTTAGTTATTTTTTCTTTTCAGCAAGAACAGTTAATGAATAAATTTTCTGAGACTTCTACAACGCATCCTGATTTTGGAAAAGACTTAAAAAAGCAACATGAAATTAAAAAATATTTTGAACATATAGACGATAGTTTGTATGTGCTTTCTATGCGTCTTCCAAAAATATCTACTAAAATTCAAGATGATTTATCTGCTGTACATTATAATTTAGATCAATCTTTAGAGAATTTTTCTGAAAATTATTTTCCTGAAGGAATTTCAAATCAACGATATGTGATGACTTCGAGCAATAATTTAGCAGATTATTTAAGTAATATGTTAAATAGTATGAAAGAAAACATGTCTATGAAAATGGGTAAAGGAAAGAAAGGAAAAGGACAAGGTTTTAGTTTGCCAGATTTGATAAAGAAACAAAAAGGTTTATCAGAAAAGATGAAAGATGGAATGAAAAATGGAAAAAAAAAGGGTGAAGGAAAAGATGGTGATAAACCTGATAAAAATGGAAAGCCAGGTAAAAAAGGAGAAAACGGAGAGAAAGGTGAAGATGGTAAATCAGGAAAAAATGGTAACAAACAAGGTGAGGGTGAAGGTAATTCTAATGATGATTTAGATGGTGAACTTTATGAAATTTACAAACAACAATCGCAATTAAGACAAGAATTACAAGATGCAATTAAGGAAGGCGAAAACGGTAAACCTGGTGGAAGTTCCGGTGCAAGAAAAGCTTTAAAAACAATGGAGCAATTAGAAAATGAAATTCTAGAAAAAGGTTTTAATCGTGGTACACTTCAAAAAATGCAAAATTTAAATTATGAATTATTAAAATTAGATAAAGCAGCTTTAGAACAAGGAGAGGATAAAAAGCGTAAATCAGCATCTAATAAAAAGGAAAATCAAAAGAATAATTTAAAGCAATTGGAGTTTAAAAAGCAGTTTTATAATCAAACTGAAATATTAAATAGACAATCATTACCTTTGCAGCAAAATTATAAAATTAAAGTTAGAGATTATTTTTCTGACATCAAGAAAGAGTAATATGGTAGAGTTTAATTACGTAACAACTTTTCAATTAGATGATGAAAATCGCCTTGAGAATTGGATAGAAAAAGTTGCTTCAAATCAAGGTTTTGAAGTTGGTGAAATCAATTATATTTTTTGCGATGATGAGTATCTTCATAAATTAAATGTAGAGTTTTTACAACACGATACTTTAACTGATGTTATTAGTTTTGATAATACTTTAGGGAAGTTAATTAATGGAGATATTTATATTTCTGTTGAAAGAGTTACAGAAAATGCAAAAGAATATAATGATTCTTTTGATGATGAATTACATCGAGTAATGATTCATGGTGTTTTGCATTACATGGGTTTTAAAGATAAAGATGAAGTGGATATAAAGCAAATGAGAAATGCTGAAAACACTGCTTTATTACTGTTAAATAATTGATATTCAAATTAATAAAAAATAAGGTTTCACGTGGAACTATAAGATAATGAGTTTATTTTCAACAACATATGATGTAATTGTAGTAGGTGGAGGTCATGCAGGAAGTGAAGCTGCTGCTGCTGCTGCAAACATGGGTGCGCATACTTTATTAATTACAATGAATTTGCAAAATATTGCGCAAATGAGTTGTAATCCTGCAATGGGAGGAATTGCAAAAGGGCAAATTGTAAGAGAGATTGATGCTTTGGGTGGTTACAGTGGAATTGTTACTGATAAAACTGCCATTCAGTTTAAAATGCTAAACAAATCTAAAGGACCTGCAATGTGGAGTCCAAGAGCACAATCAGATAGAATGATGTTTGCAGAATGCTGGAGAACGATGTTAGAGCAAACAGAAAATTTAGACTTTTATCAAGATTCTGTCAACGGATTATTGTTTGATGGTGATAAAATTGTGGGTGTAAAAACTGCTTTGGGTTTAGAAATAAAAGCTAAAACGGTAGTTATAACTGCAGGTACTTTTTTAAATGGATTGATTCATATTGGTGATAAAACATTTGGAGGAGGAAGAGCAGGAGAAAGTGCATCAACAGGAATTACAGAAGATTTAGTTTCAAAAGGTTTCGAATCTGGAAGAATGAAAACAGGAACTCCGCCAAGAGTTGATGGTCGTTCTTTAGATTATTCTAAAATGTTAGAACAACCTGGAGACGAAAATCCAGAGAAATTTTCTTATTTACCAAGTACAAAATCTTTGGTAAAACAACGTTCATGTTATTTAACGTATACAAACCCTAAAGTACATGAATTGTTACGAGAAGGGTTTGATAGATCGCCAATGTTTAATGGTAGAATTAAATCTACCGGACCAAGATATTGTCCTTCTGTAGAAGATAAAGTAAATCGTTTTGCTACAAAAGAAAGACATCAAATTTTTGTAGAACCAGAAGGTTGGACAACAGTAGAAATGTATGTAAATGGATTTTCAACATCTCTTCCGGAAGATATTCAAGACAAAGCAATAAGAGCTATTGAAGGTTTTGAAAACGTAAAGTTTTTTAGATATGGATATGCAATAGAATATGATTATTTTCCGCCAACACAATTAACACATTCTTTAGAAACAAAGTTGGTAGAGAATTTATTTTTCGCAGGTCAAATTAACGGAACAACAGGTTACGAAGAGGCAGCTTCTCAAGGATTAATGGCAGGTGTAAATGCTGCTTTAAAAGTACATGGAAAAGCTCCATTTATCTTAAAAAGAAATGAAGCTTATATTGGTGTTTTGGTTGATGATTTAATTACAAAAGGTACAGAAGAACCTTATAGAATGTTTACATCAAGAGCAGAATATAGAACTTTATTAAGACAAGATAATGCAGATTTAAGATTAACTCCGTTAGCTTTTGAACTTGGTTTAGCTTCGAAAGAAAGAATGGATAGGGTTTTAGAAAAGCAAAGAAAAACAGATTTGTTAATTAAATTTTTAGCAGAAACGAGTGTAACAGAAGCAGAGATAAATCCTATTTTAGAAGCGAAGAATTTAGATTTGATTAATCAATCTTTGAAGCTTTTTAAAGTTGCAGCAAGACCACAATTAGATTTTTCAGACTTTAAAGATTTAGAGAAATTGAAGATTTTTATTGCTGATAATAATATTGATTGGGAGATTATTGAGCAAGTTGAAATTCATTTAAAATATTCTGGTTATATAGAAAAAGAAAGGAATAATGCTGATAAACTGAATAGGTTAGAAAACGTAACAATTCCTTCTAATTTTAATTATCAGAAATTACAATCTATTTCTTTTGAAGCGAGAGAAAAATTAACTAAAATTCAGCCAACTTCAATATCACAAGCAAGTAGAATTAGTGGAGTATCACCTAGCGATATTTCTGTTTTGTTAGTTTATATGGGAAGATAAAACGCACTATTTTTTACAATGTTCCACGAGGAACAATTTATAAATAAATTATAATTTCAAGAATTTTTGATCCTGCTTCGGCAGGATTTTAAAAATAAAAGTACTACTGTAAATGAATTCAAAGATTGATTTTTATCAAAATTTACAACCTTTTTTAAACTGTAAAGATTACACTGTTTCGGGAGAAGTTTATCAAGTTATGATACATAAAGAATATGATATGTTGGTTACAAATCCTGTTCCTAAAAACTTGGCAGATTATTATAAAAGTGAAAACTATATTTCGCATACAGATTCTAAAAAATCATTGTTAGATAAAGTATATCAAGTTGTAAAAAACATCACTTTAAAAAGAAAATTAAAACTGATTGATTCTTTTAAAACTAGTTCAAAAAACATTTTAGATGTTGGAGCAGGAACAGGAGATTTTTTAAAAGTTTGTCAAAATAATTCTTGGAAAGTTTTAGGAGTTGAACCTAGTTTAGATGCAAGAAATATTGCCGCTAAAAAAGGAATTATTTTACAAGAAGATTTATCAGAAATAAAAAATATACAATTTGATGTCATTACACTTTGGCATGTTTTAGAACATGTAGAAAATTTATCAATATATATTTCTACACTAAATAAGTTGCTTACAGAAAACGGAAAATTAATAATTGCAGTTCCTAATTTTAAAAGTTACGATGCAAATTATTACAAGGAGTTTTGGGCGGCTTTTGATGTTCCAAGACATTTGTGGCATTTCTCTCAAACATCAATTTCTAAATTATTTTCTTCAGAAAATATGATTGTCGAAAAAACAATTCCAATGAAATTTGATGCGTATTATGTTTCTCTTTTAAGTGAGAAATATAAATCAGGAAAAATGAATCCTATAAAATCTTTTTATAGAGGTTTTGTTTCAAACTTAAAAGCAACTAGCACAAAAGAGTATTCATCTTTAATTTACGTGCTTAAAAAGAGTTAAAAACGATTTTAAAAACGAATAATCTAACGATTGTAAGTAAAACATATAAACACTTTGCGGAAATTTTATAAGCCTTTAAAACGTCGTTTTAGAGGTTCTTTTTTATCAATAAAACTAATAATTCACTTTTTTAAAATAAGCTTTTCTGATAAAGGGATTTTCTGAGTTTTAAATTTGAATATGATTTTTTCTTAGACCTAACTTTAAGTTTAGAATAATAAGAATATTTAAAGATGCTTTTTATAAAAGGATTTTTTAAAACCACCTTGTAGGTTTTAGTTAATTTTAATGTTATTGATGTTCTACTTTTTTCTGATTATAAAATCAATTAATATTATATCGATAGATGAACCTTAAATTTATTTAAGATTGTAATTTGTAAATGTGATTATTTCTCAAACTAAATAGGAGGCAGAAAATATTTTGAAAATTGGTTTCATTTATTTATAATTACTTTAGAGAACAAATTAAATCTGAATATTTTATTTACGATAAATAGAATTTTTCTAATGGAAAGTTGGCACAATTATGAAAACACGAATTTTTACGATACTATTTTTAGTTCTTTGTGTTTTGGGATTTTCTCAAAATAATGAATCTAATTATCCGAATTTTATAGGACTAAATATAGAATCGGTTAAAAATAATTTAGATTGGGAAATTTTACAAAATGCAACTGGAGATTTAAATAAAGACGGATTTGAAGATTATTCTCTAATCATAGAATCAAAAGATAGTGTCCTTGAAAAAAGATGTTCTGATTGTTTTTTATTAAAAAATAAAGCGAGAATTTTACTCGTTTTTCTTAATAAAGATGGAGAAAAAAAGGTAACAATTCAGAATAATAGATTTATTGCTAGAGGAGATGAAGGTGGAATGGCAAATTATATTGAGCCTGAATTATCAATTGAAAATCAATTGTTGACGATTTATTATCAATTTACTCGTTCAAACCAATCTTATACTTTTGGATTTAGAAATGATCAAATGGAAATTGTTCGTGCAGAAAGCAATGGTGTAGAATCTTGGAGTGGTAATTTTGAAAGTGACAAATATGACTTTATTAAAAACGTTATAACATCAGAAATTGGAAATATTTCACAGGACAAAGTAAAAACTGAAATTATAAAAATCAATAGTAAACCAAAAACACTTTCCGAATTTGGTGAAATGTACGATTGGGAAATAGCAGAAAATAAATATTTATAAAAGTTACTTACTAACATTTCATATAAATATTCGTTGCATTTATTTTTGAAGTAGCTCTTTTTTCATCAGAAAGTTATTTAAAAGCCAAAACAAATAATTTCAATATTCCTTAAAATTACTTTTTTTGAAATCGTAAAGAAGTAAACCAGTATAATAAGAACTTTCATTTTTTTCTATTAGAAATGAGTTCTTTCCAAAAGTAGCATTTCCAAACTCATTTATTTTTTTATAAAAATGAATCTAATAATTTTTTTAATGAGTTTTTACATCAATATAAGAGAAAATAGGAGAGAAGTATATTTTACTTTGATTTGAAGCTCTAAAAAAGAGTAAAAATCGATTTTAAAAATGATTTTTTTGTTTTTTTTTGGAAAAACATACAAATACCTTAAAGAAAATTAAAAACACCTTAAAACGCGAATTTTAAGGAGTTTTTTTATAAGTTTTACTTATAATTATTTAATATTTGTATAAATTTTAACTATTTAATAAAACCACACCAAAAACTGTGAGTATAAAATAGACTGTTAAGCTCATTGCTCCTGGATAATCTTTTGCCAAACGTTGACCAATTAACATAAAAATTAAAACGACAGCAGAAAGCTCTAAACCTAATAATGCAAATTCTTTTATTTCTGAAGTATATATTTGATAAACGCCAATGATCATAAAAATAGTGGCAATAAATTCTAAGAATACAAGAATGCTTACTAAAAAGGGAACACTATTTTTTAATGGAGAATTTTTAAAATGTTCTTTTATAAAAGTCACTGTTCCTTTCCAATCCGAAATTTTTTCAACAACAGATATTAAAAAAGTAATCACTAAAAAAAGTAGAATTAAAATTTCTGCTGGATAATTAGAAAGTAGTTTCATTATTCGTTTTTATTTTCTAAATAATTTTTGAAAAAGAACTTTAGATTTTTTAGATATTTCTATCAATTCGTCTTTTGCTTCATCCGCAAAAACCTGTAATTGTTCAGATGCTTCTTTAGCTAGTTTTGCAGTTTTTACAGTACTGTTTTTTACGTTTTCTTCGGTTAAAGATTCATTTAATTTATTCTTTAAAACGTCATAAACTATTTTAGTGTCGGTAACAAATTCAGTAGTTTTTTCTTTTGCAGTTTCACTTAAATCTTTAATTTTTTTACTTTCTGACATATTTATTTTTTATAAAAAAGCTTCGTCAATTGGTTCCCAAAGTTCAATTTTGTTGCCTTCGTTATCTAAAATCCAACCAAATTTTCCGTAATCAAATTCTTGCATTTCACCTACAATGGTTACGCCCTCTTTTTTTAATTCAACTAATAATTCAACTAAATTTTCGACTCTATAATTAAACATAAAGTCTTTTTTGAAGGCTCAAAATAAGTTGTTTTTTCGGCAAAAGGACTCCATTGTGTTGAGCAATCTTTGCCTTTTTTATCTTTCCACCAAAAGGTAGAACCATAATCATCAGTGTTAAAACCTAAGTGTTTTTTGTACCAATCTTTTGATGCTTTTGGATCGTCGCTTTTAAAAAACAAACCACCAATTCCTGTAACTCTTTTTTTCATTATTTATTTTTTTTAATTGCAGATTCATAAATAGTAACCCACTTATTAACACTTATTTTACTTGCTAATTCACCAATTAAATCAAACGGAATTTCATCCATTTTTTTAAATCGGATACAACTTTTACCCATATCTAATTTGCGTTTACAATGCTTTGGATATTCAGAAACAAACCAATCTAAGAGTTCTTTATCTGCGTAAATACCCATGTGATATAAGTTTACAGAGTTCTTTTGTGATGCAATATTTATAAATGGCAAAGGCAATTTTGGGTTGCAATGATAGCCTTCTGGATATTTTGAATGCGGAACATAATAGCCCAACATTTTGTAATTAACGCCTTCTTCAAAACCTTTTGGTAGGTTTTTTTTGATGATTTTTCGTAGTTTTTCAATAACTATTTTTCGGTCATCAGGTAATTGAGCAATGTATTCTTCAGGTGTGTTTGCTTCGTAAGTCATCTTGTTTTTTGTTTGATGATTTAAAGCTAACAAGTTAATAAAATTTTGCTTTAATTTTATCTACAATTGTTTGCGCTAGTTTTTCTTTGCTTTCAAAAGTCCAACCTGCAACATGCGGACTTAATAAAACATTCTCTGAATTGATTAAATATTGAAAAGCTACAGGCATTTTATCATCAGAAAAAAGATTTTCGAAAGATGATTTTTCGTATTCTAAAACATCTAAACCAGCACCTAAAATTTTACCAGATTTTAAACTAGTAACTAAATCTTTTGTAACTACAGCTGTTCCACGTGCAGTATTTATCAGCCAAAAATTCTTTTTAAAACTGTTGATAAAATCAATATTTACCATGTTTTTAGAAAGCTCATTTTGTGGTGTATGTAAACTTAATACATCTGCTTTTTGTTGAAATTCTGCTAAAGAAACTTGTTTGCAATTTTCATCAGCAACACCAGGTTTTATATCATAGCAAATTACATCAACATCAAAACCACGCAATTTTTTTGCAAATGATTTTCCCATATTTCCATAACCAATTAATCCAACAGTTCTTCCGTCAAGTTCAATTCCTCGGTTTTCTTCACGTAACCAAATACCATTTCTTACTTCTTTATCGGCTTTATTTAGCTTGTTAAAGAGCGATAATAACATTGCTAAAGAATGTTCACCAACTGCATTTCTATTGCCTTCTGGCGCTGCAATTAGGGCAATATTTTTTGATGTTGCATACCCACAATCTATATTTTCTAAACCTGCACCAACTCTTCCAATAAATTTTAGATTTGTGGCTTTGTCTAAAAAAGCTTTGTCAATTGAAAAACGACTTCTGATGATAAAACCATCATACAAATGAATTTTAGCTTCAATTTCTTGTTTTGAAGAAGTGTAATCTACATCGTTTGTAAAACCTAAATCATTTAGTTGATTTATTAATAAAGGATGATTTGAGTCTAGGTGTAGTATTTTCATAAATAGATTTATAGATTTTTTGGATATTTAGATAAAAAAATTCTAGGATTGTTAGATGTTTTGCGTAGAATAAAATTAAACCGAATTATTAAACAGAATAATTTGGTTTAATTAAATTTATTTATAGAATAATCTACTTAATTGCTACAATTTTAATTCTTTATAATCTATGCATGTTTTTGATTTTTAACTATGTAAATCATCAAATAAATTATAAATACTAAAATTCAATTATCAAAAAATCTAATAATCTAACAGATTAACAATCTAAATTAATATTGCTCATCATCACTAGGAAAATCTTTACTTTTAACATCGGTAACATATTGCTGGAATGCGCCAGTCATTTCTGTATATAAATCTGAATATCTACGTAAAAAACGTGGGTTGAATTCATGTGTCATTCCTAACATATCGTGTGTAACTAAAACTTGACCATCAACACCATTTCCAGCACCAATTCCAATAACAGGAATCGATATTGATTCTGCAACTTTTTTTGCTAAATGAGCTGGTACTTTCTCTAAAACTATTGCAAAACACCCAAGGCGTTCTAATAGAAAAGCATCGTCCATTAATTTCTCTGCTTCTTCTTCTTCTTTTGCTCTAACAGTATAAGTACCAAACTTATAAATAGATTGTGGTGTTAAACCTAAATGACCCATTACAGGAATTCCAGCATTTAAAATACGTTTTATAGATTCTTTTACCTCTCTACCACCTTCTAATTTTATAGAATGTCCGCCACTTTCTTTCATAATTCTAATTGCAGAACGTAAAGCTTCCTTAGGATCTGATTGATAACTACCAAAAGGTAAATCTACAACAACTAAACAACGCTCAATACCTCTAACAACAGAGCTAGCGTGATAAATCATTTGATCTAAAGTAATTGGTAAAGTAGTTTCATGACCTGCCATAACATTTGATGCAGAATCGCCAACTAAAAGTACATCTAAACCAGCACCATCTAATATTTTTGCCATCGTATAATCGTAAGCAGTTAACATAGAGATTTTCTCTCCATTTGCTTTCATTTCTACCAAAGATTTTACGGTAATTCTTTTGTACTGTTTTTTTGCTACAGACATTTTTTTTAAATTTTTAGAATTCTGTAAAAATAAGAAATATCAAGAGATATTTAACTAGTTAATATTAGGTTAAAATAAAATCTTTAAGAATATAGAACCAAAAATTTAAGTAGTTTTATGGCTTAAAAACCAACATATTATGCTTAAAATTATACTTGCAATTATAGCTTTTGTATTGTCTTTTACTTTGGTAGCTCAAAATAAATCAGAAGAAAAAGCTATAAAAAATGTAATTGAAACCTTTTTTGATGGATTGCATAATGGAGATAGTACACTTATAAAAACCACATTGCATAATGATATTAAAATTCAAACTACTTATACAAACGATAAAAATCAAAATATCTTAAAACTAGAAACTAAAAAAGCTTTGTTAACTAATATTGCTAATAAAAAGCCAGAAACTATTTATCAAGAAAAATTACTTTCTTTTGATATTAAAATTGATGGAAATTTAGCTTCAGTTTGGACGCCTTATGAGTTTTATTTAAATGAAAAATTTAGTCATTGTGGCGCTAATTCTTTTCAGTTATTTAATAATAATGGCAACTGGGAAATTATTTATTTAGTTGATATGAGAAGAAGAGAAAACTGCAAAGCAGTAAATGAAGAAAAATAGCGTTATATTTGATTTTTTAAGTTAAAGAATGATTAAAGAGATAAGCACTTTAAACCCAAATAAATGGATTGATAATTATGCAGATTATCTGTTTAATTATGCTGTTGTGCGTGTAAATGATAGTGATTTAGCAAAAGATTTAGTGCAAGAAACTTTTTTTGCAGGACTAAAATCTGCCAAAAATTTTCAAGGAAAATCTACAGAAAGAACCTGGTTAGTTTCTATTTTAAAAAGAAAAGTAATAGATTATTATAGAAAAATAAATTCTAAAAAAGGAAAAGCCGAAGTTAGAATGAATTTTTATGAAGATGGCGAAAATGAAGGAAATTGGCTTGAAGAAAGAGTACCACAAAGTTGGGATAATGCATCAGAAAAAGACATCGAAAACGAAGAATTAAAAACGCAATTAGATCGTTGTATAGATAAATTACCAGAAAAATATGCTATGGTTTTTAGAATGAAAACTATTCAAGAATTTGAAACTGAAGAAATTTGTAAGGAGCTAGACATAACTGCGTCAAACTTATGGGTTATCATTCATAGAGCAAGAACACAGCTTAGAAAATGTATGGAAGATAATTGGTTTAATAATTAGTATCATGTTTAAGAAATTTTTAATCAATTGTGATCAAGCTACTACTATATGTGATAAAAATCAATATGGAGAAGCAACTATTGCAGATAAAGTAAAATTAGGAATTCATTTTTTAAGATGTAAAATATGTTCTGTATATTCAAAACAAAATGTATTTTTGTCTTTAATGTATAAAGACCATGCAAAAAGTTGCAAAAAAATGAAACATTGTTTAAGTGATGAAGATAAAGCTGAACTTAAAAAAAATATAGAATCTAAAATTTAATTTGTTTTTTCGGTTTTTTCAAAACCGTGATTTTTGATTTTTTGTTAGATTGAAACGGAATTTATAGAAATATAGATTCCGTTTTTTTGTACTTTTGGTTTTGGTAATCTATCAAAAAATGAAGTGATATTTTTATGTTAAAACCAAATTTTTTTTTACTCAATTATTAAAATTATTAAAATGCATTTTTTACCAGAAAAAATAGACGATTACGTAGTAAATCATTCGCAACAAGAACCAAAAATTTTACAAGAATTAAGTAAAGAAACTTGGCAAAAAGTATTAAATCCTAGAATGTTAAGCGGTGCTTTTCAAGGTAGAGTTTTATCTATGATTTCTAAATTGATAAAACCTACATCTATTTTAGAAATAGGTACTTATACAGGCTATTCTGCCTTGTGTTTAGCAGAAGGAATGTCATCCGAAGGACAAATTATAACGATTGATAAAAACGAGGAATTAGAAACCTTACAAAACAAATATTTTGAAAAATCTGGTTACAGAAATAAAATTAAACAAAAGGTTGGTAATGCTATAGAAATTATTCCAAACATTGATGAAAAATTTGACTTAGTTTTTATTGATGCAGATAAAAGAAACTACGTAAATTATTTTCATTTAATTATTGATAAAATGAATTCTGGCGGAATTATTTTGTCTGATAATGTACTTTGGAGCGGTAAAATTGTAGAAGAATTAAACCCAAAAGATGTAGACACAAAAGTACTTTTAGCGTATAATAAATTATTAAATTCTGATGAAAGAATAGAAACTGTTTTGTTACCAATAAGAGATGGTTTAACAATAAGTAGAGTAAAATAATTGTACAGAAAGCTAATTTTTATTTTACTTTTTAATAAATTTATTGAAAGTTAAAATGAGATTATAATCTTTGTCTAGAATTACACAAAAGCGTTATCTATTTCTTTTAATTGGTCCCGTAATATCATCTAGATTTTCTTTTACATCAGAAATACTATTTTTAATATCTTTTGTAAAATCAGTATCTAAACCTTGGCTTTTTGCACTTTCATTAATATCCTTTTTAATTTCGTTTGTGGCATCTTTAACTTGACGAATTCCTTTACCTAAACCTCTTGCAATTTCAGGAATTTTATCTGCGCCAAAAACCATTACCACAATTAATAGGATAATCATTACTTCTGGAGCACCAATAAATAAAAAAGTTATATTCATAATTAACATAAAGTTGTAACAAAGGTAAATATTATAAGTGATATAAAGTTATCAAATAAAAAAATTTGTAAATTGTAATATATATTTAAAAAATGGCTTTAATGTTTAAAAAAAAACTTTATTTTTTATGCTTTATAATAGTTTTAGTTGGGTGTAAAACGCTAAAAATCAAACATAAAATTAACAAAGAGCTAACTTTATCAATTTTTAAAAATCAGTTTACAGGGATTTATATTTATGATGTAAATGCAGATAAAACAATCTATAATTATAACGGAACAAAGTATTTTACGCCAGCAAGTAACGCAAAAATATTTACACTTTTTACAGGTTTAGAGTTATTATCAGACTCAATTCCGGCTTTTAAATACTCCATACATAAAGATACAATTACGATTTTAGGAACTGGAGATCCAACATTTTTACATCCTTTTTTTAAAGATAGTACCGCTTTTAAAATGGCAAAAAAGTATAAAAAAGTAAATTTAATAACCAATAATATTAGTGATAAAAAATATGCCCCAGGTTGGGCTTGGGAAGATTTTGATAGTTATTTTAGCCCAGAAAGAAGTGCTTTTCCTATGTATGGAAATGTGCTTACAATCCAAAATGAAAACGAACTAAAAGTAACGCCTAATTTTTTTGAAAATGACTTAAAAATGACTGATAAAAATTATGGTAGAAAAGAGTTTGCTAATGATTTTTATTTTGATAAAAACAGGACTCGTGAAACAACCATACCTATAATTATAAGCGATGCACTGCTTTTAAATCTTTGGAATGATATTTTGCCAAACAGAGTAAATTTAAATCAAACTACAACCTTAAAACCATCAAAAATAGCTTATAGTGTTCCTTCAGATTCTTTATACAAAAGAATGATGGAAGTAAGTGATAATTTTTTAGCAGAACAGATTTTAATTTTGGCATCATCAACAATTTCTGATACTTTAAATACAACTTTTGCCAAAAATTTTATGCTAGAAAATCAATTAAAAGATTTAGAACAAAAACCACGTTGGGTAGATGGTTCTGGCTTGAGCAGATATAACTTATTTACACCAAATTCTTTTGTACAAGTATTAACTAAAATGTATCAAAAAATACCAGAAGAAAGATTGTTCCAGTTTTTTCCTGTTGGTGGAAAATCTGGTACTTTAAAAAATTGGTATGCAGGAAATCCAACACCATATATTCATGCAAAATCGGGTACTTTGGGTAACAATTATAATTTAAGCGGATATTTAATTACAAACTCGGGCAAAGTTTTAATTTTTAGCTATATGAATAATCATTATATGCATTCTAATGCTGATGTAAAAAAGAAAATGCAAGCCGTTTTTGAAGAGTTAAGAGACAATTATTAAAAACTAAACTTTGCTTGTCTATCGTACATAATAATACTTCCTGCTACAGAAACGTCTAAGCTTAATTCAGATTTAAATTTCACTAAATGATGCGATTTTTCAATGGCTATTTTAGACAATCTATGATCTTCTGCACCTAATAAATAAACGCAACGTCTTGGATGCTTAAAAGTTTCTAATTGTACTGCTTTTTCATCTAATTCTACACCAACCAACATAGCACCTTTAGGAAGATTGTTAAAGAAATCTTCAAAAGTTTCGTAATGGAAGTAAGGCATTGCACCAATAGCTTTATGAGTGTTGCAAGCTTGTTTTGCATAGCGATTACCAATGGTAAAGATAAAACTAGCACCCATATTTTGGGCAGAACGCCAAAGAACACCTAAATTTTCAGGAGTTTTTCCATTCTGAATTCCAATTCCGAAAAAACCTTGTTCTAAATTGTTTACCATTATTTTTTTACAAGCATTCTCTTAATCTCATTCAGCTTCATTAATGCCTCAATAGGCGTTAATGTATCAATATTTGTAGCAAGAATTTCTTCTTTAATATTTTCTAAAAGAGGATCATCTAACTGAAAAAAGCTGAGTTTCATTTCTTTATGTTGATTATTCTGATAAAATATAGATTTCTTAAATCCAGAAAACCTCGAGTTTTATTGAAAAATTATTTTTAGTTAACTTATTTATAATAAACTATTTATAAATTTTCTTCTCCCTGTTTCTGGGGAGTTAACTCCCCATAAATGGGTATTGATTTGTATGTTTTTTGCTTTTATATTGCAAACAGAAAAAATGCTAAGATTTTATGGTAAAAGAAAGAGAGATTAATAATCTCATGTCTAGATATATTAATGCTATAAAATAGATAGTAAAAATAGTTGGACGAATTCTAATTCTGAAAGCTCTAAGCATTGGTAGTAACAAATAATAATTAGGGATAAAAGAACTATTTATTTAGATATAAGTGGTTGTGTGCAATTAAACGAAGCCTAACAATATCCGAGAGAGTTCTCTGGTTGGAAGAAAAAAATAAATGAGATAAAACTTAAAATATAATTTTAACTTTAAAAACTATTAAATATGAAAATTTTAGATACAATTAACAGTTCAATTAAAAAGTTTGCAAAAGGAATGTTTGCTCTTTTTACAATAAATATTTTAATATTTGGAGGGATTTTATTAGTACAATCTTGCCAAACTGAAGATTTTCAAGAGCAATTAGATGCTAATGCAAATTTTTTATCTGTTTTAGAGCAGAATAAAATGGATTTAAATCAAGCAAATTTAATTCTCCCGAAATTCAAAAAGAAAAATTTATTTAGAAAAGGCATAGATTCAGATAATGAAATAGTTTCATTAAGTTTCCCTGACAATTTTAGTGAAAACGAAATTGACGAAATAAATAATAATACAGAGTCTTTTACTGATTTAATGGGTGCTATTCAAAAATACGATGCAGTTATGACTTATGATAATTCTGAATCTGAAATTGTTTACGATATTCCCGTAGAAGAAGTTACAAATATGCTTCAACCAACTTTAATTGAAGCTAAAAAATATTTATATACAAAAGGCTTTAATGATTTAGAAATTCAGAATATGATTTTGGAAGAAGAAGGTCAAGAATTAGATTTGATTCCTTTTGTTATGGCTTTAACATCTATTGAAAAAAATCAAAAACAAGCGAACAATATAAAATCCCCAAACTTATTTGCGAATACAGCTTATGCGAAAGTAAATTATAAAGATTATATTAGATGTGCTATTATTGGAATTGGTGCAGATGCTATATGGGCATTAGGTGGTTCAAGCTCTTCAAGTTGGGGAAAAGCAGCAATGAAAAGAGCTTTTGGAGCTGTTGCAAAAAGACTTTTAGGACCTATTGGAGTAGCTATTGCAGTAGGCACATTTGGTATATGTATTGCTGAAGCGTATTTAACCGATTAAATTTATATCTATGTTATATTTTGTAATACTACCTATAATCGCTGTAAGTATAAAAACCAGAATAGATAATATAATTTTATCTGTTAAGAATAAAAATAAAGAAAAAACAAAAGCTGAATTAATTTTTCTTTGTTTTACAATTATTATAATATTTATTACAATTTCAGCTATTGAATACAGAACATAAACTGCACACAACCACGTATATAAAAAATAGCAGTTAAGTGCTAACCTCAAAGCTTGTACTTTTCTGCTATTTTAATTTAAAAACTGAAAATAATAGTAATTTTACTCTTCTACTTTTCATATACAATAACGTTATGCCACATTAAACAAATATACTTTCCTGAAATAGGTTGACTAAAAATTAAACACTTAATTATAGTCACTTATGAAAACACAAAATGAACACTGCCGAAAAAAAACTTACGAAAAAGTAACTTTAGAGCTTAAATTATTAGTCGTTGACCAAATTCAAAATGGTCAGATCTCAACCAACTTCGCTTCTAAAAAATATGACATTCCTAGAACTACCATTGGCTATTGGATTAAAAAATATAGTACTTTAGTGCAACAAAATACAGGAATGAGCAAAATAAACGAAATAAAAAAATTAAAGGAACGTATTGAAGCCCTTGAGTTTATCAAAGACTTTCAGCAAGATATTATTGCCGATATGGAAATCATTACAGGAGTCGATTTATCAAAAAAGTCGCTGCCCAAAACATTAGTAAAAGAGATAGAGCTAAAAAAGAAAAACCGTTTAAAAGAAAGTGGTTCTATGAATGTTTTGGGATTAGTAAACAAGCCTTCTACAAAAGATGTAAAGAGCAAGAAATCAAACAAATAAATTATGATAAACTTATTGTAATGATACTAGATTATCGCAAAAAAGTAGGCATGAGAACTGGTGGTATTAAGCTGTATGATGAACTAAAATCTGACTTCATAAAACAAAACATAAAGATGGGAAGAGATAAATTTTACGACTTTTTAAGGCTCCATAATTTGCTCGTCCCTAAGCTTAAAAATTACGTGACAACAACAGATTCGAATCATCAATTTAGAAAATATAAAAACCTGATTAAAGACCAAGTGCCTAATAGACCAGAACAACTCTGGGTAACCGATATAACATACATTAAAACAGAAAATGGACACAATTATCTAGCAATCGTAACAGATGCTTATTCCAAGCAAATTATGGGCTATAAATTAGATAACAACATGAAAACATCTCTTTGTACAGAAGCTCTTGCTATGGCTATTAAAAACAGAAAATATCCTGATGAAAAACTAATTCATCATTCCGATAGAGGTTTTCAATACTGTAATCCTAAATACACAGCATTTGCCGAAGAAAATGGAATGATAATGAGTATGACAGAACAATATGATCCTTACGAAAATGCAATCGCTGAGAGAATTAATAGAACTTTAAAATATGAATATGGACTTAGAAACTGTATTAAAAACACTGCTATTGCTCAAGAAATCACAAAACAAGCTGTAGATATATACAATAATTTGAGAAAGCATTTTAGCCTAGATTTAAGAAATCCTGCTGACGTACATTTAAATCCTAACATCAAATACAAATCATATCGAAAAAATAAAGTAAATTTACCTGAACTTAAAATTTAAACTAAAAGCTAGTTCAAATTATTTTTTTGCCTTCTAAACGGCTAAAAAAAATACTTTGAACGGGTAAATTAATAAAAAAAAAGGTCAACCTATATCAGTATAATACAAAAAATTACGGTCGAAAACGGACTGACCAATCCGACTAAATTTTCATAAAAATTAGTGAGTGGAGTATATGAAAGCTGAAAAACCACTTTATAAAAAAAAGCAATCTTTTCAAAAAAATAAATTAAAATGAAAAAAACATTGAATTCCATAATTATTCTAATAATAGGTTTCCTAATATTCGGATGTTCTTATGAAATAAGTCGAATGGACTCTGTAGTAAATAAACTTTGATCAAGCGATATTGTGAAAATTAAACAAGTTGGAGAAAATCATACAATTGCATTAAATGCTGTTTACAAAGATTTATTGAGAAAGAAAAATGAGAATATAAAATTTAGAACTAGCGTAGTTGACCCAAGAGTTAATGTAAATAATATATTAAGTACAGTTGGCGAAACTATTTATTCAGGAAATGAGTTAATTACATATAAGGAATCAATTACGACAGGAGAAAGTAATATTACGCAAGCTGATAGTTTAAATAATTACAAAACATTTAGTAATACTTTAGAAATTTCGTTTAACGATATAAGTAATTCTTTTAATTCAAGTGGCTTGAATTCAGAAACTAATGAAAATTATCTAAATGAAATAAAAAATATTATGCTTGGAAGTTTCAACGCAACTGACTCAAATGATATAGTTAGTAATTTAGACACAAAGTTTAATATAATACAATATGATACGTCATTAACATTGTCACAAAAGGCAATACTACTTTCAACAATTGATTTATATAAAGATTCACTTTTATACTGGGAATCTAATATTGACGATTGGATTAACTTAAATGATAATGTTGCAAAACGTATAGATGGGCCAGATATTAATTACACAGTAGTTGGTGCAGCAGATGCAATTGGTGCTGTTAGAGGTGGAATTGCTGGTGCTGCATCTGGAGTATTATTAGGTGGAATAGGTGCTGTACCTGGCGCAATTTGTGGGGCTTTAGCTGGTGGAGCTCAAGGCTCTGCTTTAGCAGTTGGTGCACAATTACTCGCTTGGGCTTGGGACTCATTTTGGTAGAAATTATGAAAAGATTAAATTTAATTTCTTACGTAATTAGTGCTATATTATTCTTTCTAGTAATCTACTATATAATTAAATTGTCAATTGAATATTCATTATTTCTGTCTATTTCTGTTTTCATATTGCCAATTATAGTAATTCAGATTTTGGCTTATTTAAAAACAAGAAAGTAAATAATAACTTGGCACAACCACGTATATAAAAAATAGCAGTTAATTGCTAACTACAAAGTTTGTACTTAACTGCTATTCTTATTGTTAAACTGAAAATAATAGCATTTCACTCTGCTACTTTCTATAACACAACCACGTTATTTCTTAACCAACATCCTCTTAATCTCATTCAGTTTCATCAAAGCCTCAATTGGGGTTAATGTATCAATATTTGTAGCAAGAATTTCTTCTTTAATGTTTTCTAAAAGAGGATCATCTAACTGAAAAAAGCTGAGTTGCATCTCTTCATGTTGCGTTTGTTTTAAAACGTCTTTTACATCAGAATTTTTATTGTTTTTTTCTAGCTGAGCCAAAATTTTATTTGCTCTGTGAATGACCATATTTGGCATTCCGGCTAGTTTTGCAACATGAATACCAAAACTATGATTAGAACCACCGGAAACTAATTTTCGTAAGAAAATAATGGTGTCTTCTAATTCTTTTACAGACACATTAAAGTTTTTAATGCGCTCAAAAGTGGCTGTCATTTCATTTAATTCATGATAATGTGTTGCGAATAATGTTTTTGCTTTTGATGGATGTTCGTGCAAGAATTCTGTAATTGCCCAAGCAATTGAAATTCCGTCGTACGTAGAAGTTCCACGACCAATTTCATCTAACAAAACCAAACTTCGTTCAGAAAGATTATTAAGTATTGATGCAGTTTCGTTCATTTCTACCATAAACGTAGATTCGCCCATAGAAATATTATCACTTGCGCCAACTCGTGTAAAAATCTTATCTACAATTCCGATTTTAGCATTTTGAGCCGGAACATAACTTCCCATTTGTGCTAATAAAACAATCAATGCTGTTTGTCTTAAAATTGCCGATTTACCAGACATATTTGGCCCAGTAATCATAATTATTTGTTGTTGATTTCTATTTAAAACAACATCATTTGCAATATACGTTTGATCTATTGGTAACTGTTTTTCAATAACAGGATGACGCCCATTTTTGATGTCTAAATCTGTGCTTTCATCCATAATCGGACGCACATAATTATTATCAATTGCTAAAACAGAAAAAGATAATAAACAATCAATTTTTGCAATAATCTGCGCATTTTCTTGCACAATTTGTACAAATTGGATGATATATTGTAATAATTTTGAAAATATTTCTTGTTCTAGTTTGGCTATTTTTTCTTCTGCGCCAAGAATTTTAGTTTCGTATTCTTTTAATTCTTCAGTAATATAGCGTTCTGCAGAAACCAAGGTTTGTTTACGAATCCATTCTTGCGGAACTTTGTCTTTATGCGTATTTCTAACTTCTATATAATAGCCAAAAACGTTGTTGAACGAAATCTTTAAACTCGAAATTCCTGTACGTTCTGTTTCACGCGCTAACATATCATCTAAATACTGTTTTCCAGTGCTAGAAATGGCGCGTAAATCGTCTAATTCTTGGTGAACGCCAGTTGCAATTGCGTTTCCTTTATTGATGTTTACAGGCGCATCATCAAATAAGGTTTCTGTAATTTTATCAATTAAAACCATACAAGAATGCAATTGATTTCCAAGATGCTGAACCGTTTTGTTTTTACTATTTTCTGCGGATGCTTTTATTGGTAAAATTGCTTTTAAAGAATCTTTTAATAAAACTATTTCTCTTGGTGATGCTTTACCAGTGGCAACTTTAGAAATTAATCTTTCTATATCTGAAACTTGTTTTAATTGGTAGGTTACTGTTTGAGAAAATTCATCAGAATCTATAAAAACCTTTACCAATTCATGACGATTTTTAATTTCGTCTATATTTTTTAAAGGCAATGCCAACCAACGTTTTAATAAACGTCCGCCCATTGGCGAAATGGTTTTGTCAATAACATCTAAAAGCGTTACAGCATTTATAGAATTAGGATTGTACAATTCTAAATTTCTAACTGTAAAACGATCCATCCAAACATAATTGTCTTCAGCAATTCTACCAATATGTTGAATGTGTTTTAGTTGATTGTGTTGTGTTTCAGACAAATAATACAATACTGCACCAGCGGCAATAATTCCGTTTTTAACATCCTGAATACCAAAACCTTTTAAGCTTTTTACTTCAAAATGATTGTGTAAAGTTTCGTTTGCATATTCTTTTTGAAAAACCCAATCATCTAAGTAAAACGTATAATATCGGTTTTCAAAAAGTTCTAAAAATTGTTGTTTGTGTTGTTTTTGAACCAAGACTTCACTCGGACTAAAATTTTGCAACAATTTATCAATATATTCTGCATTTCCTTGCGCCACTAAATATTCACCTGTAGAAACATCTAAAAATGAAATTCCGAGTTGTTTTTTTGTTGCTGAGCGTGTTGAAGTATCAAAATGAACAGCCGCTAAAAAGTTGTTAGTTTTGGTTTGTAAAACTTCGTCGTTTAAAGAAACTCCTGGAGTTACTAATTCTGTAACACCACGTTTTACAATGGTTTTGGTCATTTTAGGATCTTCTAACTGATCGCAAATGGCAACACGCATTCCTGCTTTTACTAACTTTGGTAAATACGTATTTAAAGAATGATGCGGAAAACCAGCCAAAGCAGTTTCGGTTTCACTTCCGGCACCACGTTTTGTTAGTGTAATTCCTAAAACTCCGGCGGCTTTTTTAGCATCTTCGCCAAAAGTTTCATAAAAATCTCCTACTCTAAAAAGTAACATTGCATCAGGATATTTATTCTTGATGGCATTGTATTGTTTCATTAAAGGCGTAACCTTTTTAGCTTTTGATTTTGCCAAGTTTTTGGAAATTTTCAGTTAGTTTTGCGAAGATATAAAATATAGTTGTTAGTGTTTAGTTTTTGGTTATTAGTTAAGATACCAACAACAAAAAACCATTAACCAATAACTAAAATTATGAGAAAATTAAAAAATAATGAGTTAGGTAGAATTTCGGTTGATGAATTTAAAACGGTTAAAAAAACGCCATTAATTGTAGTTTTAGACAATATTAGAAGTTTAAATAATATTGGTTCTGTGTTTAGAACTAGTGATGCTTTTTTGATTGAAAAAATATACTTGTGTGGTATTTGTGCAACTCCGCCAAATAAAGACATTCATAAAACTGCTTTAGGTGCAACAGAATCTGTAGCTTGGGAATATGTTGAAGATACTTTAGAATTAGTTGAAAAATTGAAAGCTGAAAATGTAAAAGTTTTAGCTATTGAACAAGCTGAAAATTCTACAAAATTAGATGTTTTTTATCCGAAGAAAGGAGAAAAATATGCCATTGTAATGGGGAATGAAGTAAAAGGTGTTCAGCAAAAAGTGGTAACAGCTTCAGATTTGGTTATTGAAATTCCTCAATTAGGTACCAAACATTCTTTAAATATATCTGTAACTACTGGTGTTGTAATTTGGGATTTATTTACAAAAATTATTAGATAAGTAACAAGTAATTATTTAATATTCAGTTTATTGCTTTTTTTAATTACCTTTACTTATGTTTAAAAAAGTATTTTTATTAGCTGTTATGATGATTTGCAGTACTTTTTATTCAGAGAACAAGGCAGAAAGGCTTTTAGATTCTTTGAATAAATATTTTTCTATTTCTGTTAGTATCCCTTTTCCAGAAAAAAAATTAAATATTTAAATAAAACATATTTTTTTACAAAACAGTCTAATGTTGATAGTTTTGATAATTAAAGTTTCTTCGTCTTTGGCAGGTGAAAATGTTATATCAGATAATATTGAAAATTATGAGAAAGCTAATAATGTTTTATGAAAAATTTATCAAAATAAAAAATATTATGCAGTATTAGGTTCGTATTATCATAATAAAGGATGATATTTTAATAATAATTCAAATAAATTTAGTGCTTACTATTATTATAATAAAGTTAAAGTAGTAGGAGATTTAAGATTAATTTACCAAAGATCACTTAAAAGTAAGGCAAATGATATTGCAGAACCTTTATCTAAAGTAAATTCAGAAATTAGAAATTTATCGCATAAATTAAGTTCTGTAAATTTTAATGAAGTTTCTTTTAAAGATCAAATAATTAATTTAGTTAGCGATTATTATGCACCAAAGTTTAAAATAAAGCTTAAAAATTTTGATAAAATCGATTGGCTTTTAATAGATAATCAAATTAAAAGAACACTTTATTTAGTTATTAGAGAGTCTATACAAAATAGTAAAAAACATGCTTTTGCATCAGAGGTTTTAATAGACTTTAAAATAAAACACAATACCTTTGTATTAAGTATAAAAGATAATGGTAAAGGTTTTAATATTAGTTCATTAAAATTTGGGTTGGGTTTAAAAAATCAGAAAAAAAGAATAGAAGAATTAAACGGAAATTTTACTATAAACAGTGTCCCAAATTCAGGTACAACTACAAACATAGAAATACCTTTAACAGCCTAAAATATGAAAAATAAAATACGTGTTTTATTGGTTGATGATCATCCTTTACTTTTAAAAGGATTGGTTTTAACGTTTGATGAAATTAAAGATTTTACTTTTGATATTGTATATAAAACAAGCTGCGATAGTGCATATGAAGCTGTTCTTTTATCAGAAAAAACAAACCCTTTTGATATTCTTTTAACAGGTTTAAGTTTTAGTTTAAATGATGGGAATATTGTTTCTGGAGAAGAATTAATTAATCAATTAAAAAAAGTAGCTCCGAATTTAAAAATTGGTGTAATTACAGGGCATTCAGAAACAAATAGAATCTTTAATGTTATAAAAAACCAACAACCTTTAGTTTATCTTTTAAAAGATGATTGTAATGCAACCGAATTAAATTTTGCCATTCATAAAATGTTGAAAAATCAAAATTATTATTCACATTTGGTACATCAAAAAATTTTAAAAAGAAGTATTGTTCAAATCTCTATGGATTCTATTGCTATACAAATTCTAGAAGAATTACCTAAACATGCTAAAATAAATAATTTAGTTGGGCATATAAAAAGAGAAGATGGAAAACTTTTAAAAATAAGATCTATAGAAATGAAGTTAGCAGATTTAAGAATTGATTTAAATGCTAAAAATAATACAGATCTTGTTTTAAAAGCAAAAGAATTAGGAATAATCGATTAATTTTTTTGCGTAAAAACGCACATATAGTTGCGTAAAATGTATTTTTTAAAAAGTGATATAATCGTACCTTTACTGTAAAAATGTAACTATTGTTGGGGGACGATTTATAATTTTTTTCCTGAGGCTTAAAAAACCTCAGGATTTTTATTTTAAATTCCAAGAATAAATTTTGCTATAGAAAAATAAATTAGAATTCCGAAAATATCATTACTTGTGGTAATAAACGGACCTGTTGCTAATGCTGGGTCTATACCTCTTTTATCTAAAATAATTGGTACAAAAGTTCCTATTAAAGAAGCAATTATAATTACCGACATTAATGAAATAGAAATTGCTAAACTAAAGCTAAAATGAAAGCCTAAAATGCTTGTAAAAATGGTTATTATAATAGAAAGTAGTAAGCCGTTTATTAAACTTATTGCTATTTCTTTTAATAACCTACTCCATAAACTACCTTTAATTAAATCGTTAGCTAAACCTTGAACAATAATTGCAGAAGATTGTACACCAACATTTCCTGCAACTGCAGCAATTAATGGAGTAAAAAAGAACAACGCTTTGTATTCTGGGTTTTCCATAATTGTTTGAAAATTCTGCATAATAATTACAGCACCCAAACTACCAAATAATCCTAAAATTAGCCAAGGTAAACGCCCTTTTACTAACTGGTAAACTGTATCGTCTGCTTCTACATCTTGTGTTAAACCAGCTGCCAATTGATAATCTTTATCTGCTTCTTCTTTTAAAACATCTACAATATCATCAATAGTAATTCTACCCAATAAAATGTTATTATCATCTACAACAGGTATTGCTTCTAAATCGTATTTAGACATAATTTTGGCAACTTCTTCGTCATCTTCATTTACATTAACAAAATCTACTTTATCAATATAAATTTCTGAAATTTTTTGATCGTTTTTTGCTACAATTAAGTCCTTTAAAGAAAGACGTCCCATTAATTTATCTTGTTTGTCTACAACATAAATAGAGTGTACTCTGCTTACTTCTTTTGCTTGAGCTCTTATTCTGCGCATACAACCAGCAACGGTCCAAGTTTCATAAACTTTAACCAACTCTTTACCCATTAAAGCACCTGCAGAGTTATCATCATAAGATAACAATTCTTTTATATCTGCTGCGTGTTCCTCATCTTTTAATGCAGAGATTACGTTTCTTTGGCGTTCTTCGGATAATTCACCAATAATATCAGCAGCATCATCGGTATCCATTTCACCAATTTCTCTAGCAATTTCTTTTGCAGATAAATTATCTAGTATTTTTTCACGAATATCTTCATCTAATTCGGTAAGGATTTCTGATGTTTTCTCGCTGTCTAAAAGTTTTATAATATAAACAGCTTCATCAAAATCTACCTCATCTAAAACTTCTGCAATATCTGCATAATGATGATCTTCAAAAAGGTCATGAATTGCAGTTTTATTGTTAGATTCTATGAGATCTGTAAGGTTGTCTAGAAAGTCATTGGTAATATCAAATGCCATGATTTGCTAATTTTTGGGTAAGTAAAATAAAGTCAGCTACAGATAGTTGTTCTGGCCTTTTCGCAAATATAGGGTCTTCTTTTAAGGACTCCGAAAGATTAAAGGACTTTAAGCTAGAACGTAACATTTTTCTTCGTTGATTAAATGCTGTTTTTACCACTCTAAAAAATAATTTTTCATCTACAGGAAGCGAATAATCTTTTTTTCTGATAAGTCTTATTACGCCAGAATCTACTTTTGGTGGCGGATTAAAAACAGTTGGCGGAACCGTAAATAAATACTCAACATCAAAAAAAGCTTGTGTTAAAACAGAAAGAATTCCATAAATTTTACTGCCTTCTTTTTCTGCAATTCGCATAGCAACTTCTTTTTGAAACATGCCGGCAAATTCTGGTACAAATTCTCTATATTCAATTGCTTTAAAAACAATTTGAGTAGAAATATTATAGGGAAAATTACCAATAATTGCTACTTGTTTTTTATCAAAAAGTTCCTCAATATTTTGCTTTAAAAAATCGCCTTCTAAAATGGTAAACTTGTCTTTAGAAGTATCTAATTTTATATGCTCTAACCAAAATGTGTCTTTAAGATAACTTACTGATTCTCTGTCTAATTCTAGAACAGTAACTTTTGGTTTTTTTTGTAATAAATACTTTGTTAAAACGCCCATACCTGGGCCAATTTCTAAAACGTTATTATAACCTGTTCCCGTTAAAGCATCAGCAATATTTTTTGCGATGGTTTCATCAGTTAAAAAATGTTGACCTAAATGTTTTTTTGCTTTTACAGACAAGATGAGAGTTTTTAAGATTTAAAGAGCAAATGTACTCTAATTTCGGCATAATTTTTGGTTGGTTTAAGTTTAAAATCAACCAAATGAAAAGAATATTTGTATTAATTATGTTCCTTTTTGCTATGAATCTTGTTTCTTTTGCTCAAACCGGAAAATTAGAAGAAGGAAAAGAAAGTTTAAAAGAGTCTAGCGCTTCTCCAAACACAACTTCTAGTACTACTAGATCAACAACAAAAAAATCTGGTAGAAGAACAAGAAATTACAATGATAATTCTTCATTTAGATCTTTTTTTGCGGGTATTTTTATAGATTTATTTGCTTACACTGCTTATGGTGTTGCAATAGAATCTCCATTTGAATTAAATGGTAGAATGCACGATGCAGAACTTGCTAATTATCCTTATAAAAACTCTTTTCATGGAAATTTTATTTATACAGATTCTATGAATTATAATATTGCAAGATTTGATATTACCAATAACTTTGTAATTGAAAATAGTAATTTATATGGAAATAATTTTGGTGTAGATTTTCGCTTTTTAAAACGTTTTGGTTTGGAGTTTGACTATTTGTATTTAACCGAAAAAATAAACACAAATAGAGATCAATTTTCTATGTATTCGGCTTTAATTAATTATCATAGAATACGAACTCAAAAACTAGATGCTTGGTTTGGATTAGGTGTTATGCATGTAGGTTACGATGTAAATAAAACTGGTTTTGGTATTGGTTTAGGCGCAGAATGGTTTGTTGCAAAACCAATTAGTTTTAAGTTTTCTCATAAATGGACAAACATCAACAGTAGAGAAGTAAATAACACAAAATTGTTGTTAAAATACCATATTAAAAACTATCATATTTCTTCTGGATATGAGCATTTTAAAATTGGTGTTTCTAAGATTGATGCTTTTTCTATTGGCGTAGGAGTTAGTTTATAGAATAAGTGATTTTTTTAACTTATTCTGTTAATCTTTGTAAAATAGTTTCTGCCACAATTGCTCATAGAAAATAGATTTTTGTGAAAATTGGTGAATTTCTTGTTTAACCTTTTCTAAATTTATAGCTTAGTATTAACAATAAATTAATTACTAACATTTGTAGGATAAAATTCTTTTACTAATTTTAATTCTGTTCTAAAAGCCAATATTTGATCGCCAAATTTTTTCAAACTTTTTATGCGTAATCTATCCGCATCTTTTTCGTAATAATCGTTTAAATCTTCTCTTGTATTTGCTGCGTATTGTACAGAATAAGTTTTACCTCCCATTTCTTCATCAACCAAAACCTCAGTTAGTTTTGCCGATATAAATTTGCCAGTGTTTAAAACATCAAGAATGTGAGTTTCCATCCAAGTTAACCATTCTTCATGAACAGTTTCATTTATATTAATTGTTACGTTGTATATATACATTTCTTTAGTTGTTAGTGTTTGGTTTTTAGTTGAAGGTTTTACGTTGTGTGTTTTGGTTTTTTAATAAAAATTTTACATAAACTAGTAACCATCAACCAAAAACTAAATTGTATCTCCTCTTAATTTTCTAAATTTATTTCTGGCTTCTACTAAATAAATACTTGAAGGTTGTTCAAATATTATTTTCTGATAATATTCTTTTGCTTTTTCTACGTTGTTTAAATTATAATTATACATTTCTGCCATCATAAAATAAACATCATCTGTTAAAAAACTTTGATTATCGGCTGCAATAATTTCTGCTAAAGTTATAATTGCATCATCATATTTTTTTTGTTTTATGTATAATTTTGCTTTAAAAAATTGCACATCATCATAAATAACTTCACCAGGAACAAGTCCATTTACCAATATTTTTTTAGATTTAGATAAGGTTTCTATTTCTGCTAATGCCTCTGCATCTTTATTTTGATATGCTAATAATTCTGCTTTTGCCAATTGTTTTAATCCAGACGGAATAGAATCTACAGGTTCGTTGTCTGTAATTTTTAAAAATAAATCTAACGCATCGTTTGCAATAAGTTGTGTTGTAGAACCTTTTAATACTTTTAATTGTGCTTTTGCCCAAGTAAAATCGCCTTTAAAATAGCTTGTTTGCGCCACTTTAAAACGTGCTTCTTGCGCTAGTTCATGATCTTCTAATTGCGTTTGGATTTGAGAAAAATAGATCAGTGCTTTGTTATAATTTCCACTAAAAACCAATACATCGCCTAATTTTAATTTTATGCTGGCTTCATCAAATTTTGAACGAGAAAATGTTAAAGCTTTTTCTAAAATAGCTCTTGCTTTTTCTGGATTATTTTTATTAAAAGTTGAAAAATTTGCATATTCAACTTGAAGATTTATGGTAAATTCATTAATACCAAATTCTGTAATTAACGATTCAAATATTTTTTCGGTTTCTGGGTTTTTTGTTGCTACAGCAATTTTTACCAAGTATAAATTTGCATCAATTTTTTCTTCTGCAAAAGATGTTTTCTCGTTGATAAAATCGAAACAACTTTTAGCCGATTCAAAATCTTCATTATCAAAAGCTAATTTTCCTAAACTAAATATTTCATCAAGATTAAAAGGATTTCTTTTGTATAAAGCTTTTTCTTGTATTAGCGCTTTTCCATATTCTTTTTGTTGCGCAAATAACCAGCTTAACAAAACATTCCACTCGTTTTTTGCATTACTAATAGACTTTTTTAAAAGTGTTTTTTTGAATAAAATATTGGTCTCGTTTTCTGCATCATCTGTAATATATTTGCTTGCATATCGTTGTACTAAACTTAGGTAACTTACGTTTTTAGCAACCAAATCTAAATAAGATTCAAACATTTTTTGATAATTACCTTTTTCTCCATAAATCTGTGCAATTTGAAAGCTGTAGTTTGCATTCGGATTTTGTTCCATTACTTTTTTATAAACTAAAATCGCATTGTCAAGTAAGTTGTAATACTTAAAAAGATTACCAATTGCAGTGCCATAAGCAGGATTTTTATCTAAAGAATTTATTGCTTTTTGGTAATTAGCATTTGCCAATTCTTCTTGTTGTTGACGTTCGTAATTGTAACCTAAAAAAACATACAAATAAGCTACTGTGTTGTTTTGTTGAATTCGCTTTTGAAGTAATTTTTCTACAGTTTTAAAATTATCGGTTTCTTGATAACAAGTAATTAGCTTGCTTAAATAAGTGGTATTAAACGGACTTTTATCATAAAGTTTTTTAAAAATTTGAGTTGCTTTTTCAAATTCTCCTTGTCTATAATAAGTGTCTGCCAAGAAAAAATCATTTTGATCAGTTTCTTGACAAAAGCTTAAACTGCTAAAAGTTAATAAAATAAGTATAAGAAAGTGCTTCATGTTAATTCAAAGATAATCAACAAAAATGTTAAATTTTTATTAAAGCCTATTAAGTTTTAAGTTTCTCTTGTAACATTTTGGCACGAAACTTGTCTTTATTGTACAAACAAACCAAAACTTAAAAAGATGAACGATCTAAACAACAAATACGAAAACGCAAAATTAAACTCTATCGAGTTTATGAAAACAGGACAAATTAGTGCTTACTTTAATGCGCTTTTAGAAATGAATAAATACAAAAGATTATTAACTGCAGTAATAGCTAATTAGTTTGCAGTTTTCAGTCTCAGTTTTCAGTAAGATGATAAACTGTAAGCTGCTACTGAAAACTGAAATCTATTTTATAATATCAAACCCGCAATAAGGTACTAAAACATCAGGTATTTTAATACCGTTTGCAGTTTGATAATTTTCTAAAATTCCTGCTAAAACACGCGGTAATGCCAAAGAACTTCCGTTTAAAGTATGTGCAAACTCGCTATTTCCATCTTTATTTTTAAAACGAAGTTTTAATCTATTAGCCTGAAAAGTTTCAAAATTAGAAGCAGAACTAATTTCTAACCAACGGTCTTGTGCTGTAGAAAACAACTCAAAATCGAATGTTAAAGCAGAAGTAAAACCAGTATCTCCACCACACAAACGCAAAATTCTGTAAGGTAATTTTAATTCTCTTAAAATATTTTTAATGTGCTCTACCATTTCATTTAAAGCAGCGTAAGAATTGTCTGGGTGTTCAATTCTAACAATTTCTACTTTATCAAATTGATGTAATCTATTTAAACCACGAACATGCGCACCATAACTTCCCGCTTCACGTCTAAAACAAGGTGTGTAACCAGTAGCTTTTATAGGAAACTCGGTTTCTTGCATTAAATTTCCACGAAACATATTTGTAATCGGAATTTCTGCTGTTGGTATTAAATACAAATCATCTACTTCACAATGATACATTTGCCCTTCTTTGTCTGGTAATTGCCCAGTTGCCGTTGCAGAATCTGCATTTACCAAATGTGGCACTTGCACTTCTGTATAACCAGCTTTTGTATTTTTATCTAAAAAATAATTGATTAAAGCACGTTGTAATCTTGCGCCTTTTCCTTTATAAACAGGAAAACCAGCACCAGTAATTTTAGTACCTAATTCAAAATCTATAATGTCGTATTTTCTTGCTAATTCCCAATGAGGCAAAGCATTTTCTCCTAAATCAGGAATATTTCCTTCGCTAAAAATGTTCTCATTATCATCCGCAGAAACTCCTTGTTTTACAGAAGCATGAGGAATATTTGGTATCTGATATAAAAGCGTTTGCAATTCATCTGCATACATGGTTAATTTATCAGATAAATTTTTAGAACTTTCTTTTAATAAACCAGTTTTCTCTTTTAAAATGTTCGCTTTTTCTATTTCTCCAGATTTAAAAAGGTTTCCAATTTCTTTCGATAGTTTATTAGATTCTCCTAAAGTAGTATCTAACTCAACTTGAGTAGCTCTTCTATTTTCATCTGCAGTTAACACTTGCTCAATAATAGTTGTAGCATTTGCAAAATTACGTTTTGCCAATCCTTCTAAAACAACTTCTTTGTTTTCTCTAATAAAATTTACTTGTAACATTTTTCTTGAAATTACGAATTGCAAATATATAATTTGTCATGTTGATTTTGGCGTAAATCAGAAATAAAAAATTTGACAATAGTTACGCATATAAATGCTATAAAACACTAGAAAAAAGTTTTCTTAATTCAATTTTTTTTGGGCGTTACCACAAGGGTCAGGCTTTCGCACTCGCTTTTTTTGTAGAAAAACAAAAAAGAGCTCAAGCAATTGCTCTATCCTTAATGCAAATTGTAGTTCTAAAAAGAAAGAATATTATAAATATTTAGAGCTATCATTTTTTAAAACGTGAAAGTCTTTTTAACAAAATATAGATTAGAAGGTTTATTTTTTAGTTAAACCTATTAGCAATTAGTTTTAATATAATCTTTAGCAGTTTTTTCGTCCTTTTTAAGTTGCTGAACTAAAGTATTAACAGAATCAAATTTTTCTTCATTTCTTAAAAAATAAATCAATTCTACAGTTATATTTTTATCATACAAATTTTGGTTAAAATCAAAAAAATGAACCTCAATTGTTTGATGTTTGCCATTTACAGTTGGTCTACTGCCAATATTCATCATTCCAAAAACAGTTTTATTGTCAATGTTAGATTTTACTATGTAAACACCAGTTTTAGGTATTAATTTATAGGTTTCATTAACATCAATATTAGCTGTAGGAAAACCAATTTTTCCACCTAATTTTTTACCATTTACAACGTTGCCATTCAGCATAAAATTATAGCCTAAATAATCATTGGCAGTTTCTAAATTACCACTAGCTAAAGCGCGTCTAATTTTTGTAGAACTTACAGAAACATCATCAATATCTTGTGCTGGAATTTCTTCAACAACAAAATCATATAAATGACTATATTCTGTTAATTGAACAATATTTCCTTCTCTATTTTTACCAAAATGATGATCGTAACCAATAATTAATTTCGATATATTTAATTGATTTACTAAAATGTCTCGCACAAATTCTAGCGCCGTCATTCTAGAAAACTCTTTACTAAACGGATGAATAATTAAATAATCTAAACCCGTTTTTTCTAATAAAGCAGCTCGTTCATCAATTGTGTTAATTAATTCTAAAGCTACATCTTTTTGTAACACCATTCTTGGATGCGGAAAAAAAGTTAAAACCACCGATTTTTTATTCGCTTTTTTAGCCTCATTAACTAGTTTTTCAATAATTTTTTGATGCCCAAAATGAACACCATCAAAAGTGCCAATGGTAACATATGTTTTTTCTTTATCAGAAAAATTAGAAGTGTCTTGTACTATTTTCAAGGAAAGAAATTTTGTAAAGTACAAATGTACAATAACTGTAACTTAAAATGTTAAATAAAATTTGATACTTGCAAGGTTATTATTTGATAATAGTATGACTATATTTTTAACAAAAACACAAATTTATTGCCTATTTATTCGTAAATTCAAAAAAAATTGTATTTTCGTGATAGTTAACAAATAATTTAAATTATGATAAAAAAGATTTTACTAGTTGCATTTATTGCATTTAGTAGCTTAGCAATGGTTGGTCAAACCACGGTTACAGGTACTGTTAAAGATGCAAAAACGGGAGATTTACTCCCTGGAGCTAATATTAAAATTTCTAGAAGAGCTGTAGGAACAAGTACAGATTTTGATGGAAATTTTGTATTAATAGTTACAGACAAACCACCTTTTACAATTGAAATTTCTATGATTGGTTTTCATAGTATAACCGCAGAAATTACAAAAAACAATCAAAAAGTTGAGGTTAGTTTAAAAGAAAATGAAACTTCTTTAGACGAAATTGTTGTTTCTGCTTCCAGAACTCCAGAACGTATTATGGAGTCCCCGGTAACTATAGAAAGAATGGATGCTAGATCTATTAAAAACACTTCTGCCCCTAGTTTTTACGATGGCTTAGAAAACTTAAAAGGAGTTGATGTAAATACAAACAGTTTAACATTTAAATCTGTTAATACACGTGGTTTTGCTACATTTTCTAACACACGTTTTATGCAATTGGTAGATGGTATGGATAATTCATCGCCAGCATTAAATTTTGCTTTAGGTAACTTATTAGGTATGTCTGAGCTAGATGTAAAAACAGTAGAGCTATTACCAGGAGCATCGTCTGCATTATATGGAGCAAATGCTTTTAATGGTATTATGTTTATGACAAGTAAAAGTCCTTTTGAAGACCAAGGAATTAGTGTTTCTTTAAAAGGAGGAATTACAAGTCAAGATGCTGGTGGTAATAATGAGTTTACAGATTTTAACCTTAGAATGGCGTATGCTTTTTCTGATAAGTTTGCTGCAAAAGCAACACTTGCTGTTTTACAAGGTACAGATTGGTTTGCAACAGATTATAGAAATACTGCGGATGGTGAATATGCACCTGGAACTAGAGAATCTGTTAATGATTATAACGGTGTAAATGTTTATGGAGATGTTGCTGCAACAGATTTAGGTGGCGCAATTGGTAGAGTAAGTAGAACAGGTTATAATGAAACAGATTTAATGGATTATGATGTAGAAAGCGTTAAATTTTTAGGAGCTTTACATTATCGCCCTTTTGGTGATGATCGTTTAGAGATTATTTGGAATTCTAAATTAGGTACAGGTACAACGCAATATTTAGGAGGTCAAAAATATGCTATCAAAAACTTTTTTATGGAGCAGCATAAATTAGAACTTAAAGGTAAAAACTTTTTTGTAAGAGGATATGTTACTGCTGAAGATGCTGGAGATTCATACAATACATTATTTACTGCTTTAAATATTAATAGAGAATGGAGTGGAGATACTAACTGGTTTACAGAATATGCAGGCGCATATCTTACAACAGGTTCTCATCAAGCAGCTAGATCTTATGCAGACAGAAATCGTTTATTGCCTGGAACAGCAGGTTTTAAAGAAGCTTTTAATAAAGTAACTTCTGACGCAAATTTAATAACAGGTTCTAAATTTAGAGATGAAACTAAATTATATCATGGAGATGCAAATTATAATTTTCAAGATGTTATAGATTTTGCAGAATTACAAATTGGTGGTTCTTATAGAAGGTATTCTTTAAATTCTTTTGGAAATATATTTACAGATACAGATGGTCCTATTGATTATGACGAATATGGTATATATACACAAGTTCAAAAAAACTTTTTAGATGAAGATCGCTTAAAAGTAACTGCATCTCTTCGTTACGATAAAGCACAAAATTTTGATGGTAATTTTTCACCAAGAGTTTCATTTGCATATGCAGGTGGAGAAAATAAAAATCAAAATTTTAGAGCTTCTTTTCAAACAGGATTTAGAAACCCAACAACACAAGATCAATACATAGGTTTAGATGTTGGTAATGCTATTTTAGTAGGTGGTGTTGAGGATAATATTGATAGATATTCAACAACTTTTACAGATCCAGGAGATGGCCAAACTTATACCTTAACAGGTAGAGATGCTTATGAAAACTCTTATACTTTAGCAAGTGGAGGAACCGTAAAAGCTGATTTAGCTTTTGTGAAACCAGAAAAAGTAACCGCTTATGAAATAGGATATAGAGGTTTAGTAAATACTGGTGATTCTAATAGATTTACGGTAGATTTAAGTGTTTATTACAATCAATATGAAGATTTTATAGCAAATACAAATGTTATAGTTCCTTATAATTTAACGGGTGGTTATAAAGTATTTCAATTATATGCTAATTCAACCGCAGACATTAGTTCTTATGGTGCTAGTATTGGATTAAATACAAAGATTTTAGACGGGTTTGATGTAGGTTTTAACTATACACTTGCTAAATTTGAATTTGATCAAGCGTCAAATCCAGATTTTGAAGCAGGTTTTAATACTCCAGAACATAAAGTAAAATTACAATTTGGTAAAACAGATTTATTTAAAAACTTTGGTTTTAACATTAATGCCAGATGGCAAGATAAATACAGATGGGAATCTACTTTCTTAGATGGTACAATAGAAGCGAGAACTGTATTAGATGCACAAATTAACTATAGCGTTCCAAGTTTAAAATCTGTCTTTAAATTAGGAGGAGCAAATTTAACTGGTCAAGAGTATTTAAGTGCTCCAGGAGTAGGAGCAATAGGTTCTCAATATTATCTTTCTTGGACAATAAATAATTAAAAAATATAAAATAGATGAAAAATTATAAATATATAGGTTTGTTTCTTTTATCATTAAGCATTGCTTCTTGTGATGTAAATAATGAATTAGACACAATTCTAGAAGAAACTATACAATATCCAGCAGCTAGTTCAGGATCTGCTAATTTCTCTAAATTTGTGGCGTTAGGAGCTTCATTTTCTGGTGGAGTTGTAGATGGTTCTGTTTTTTTAGCAGGACAGCAAAACTCTTTTCCAAAAATGATGGCAAATCAAATGGTTGCTATGGGGGGTGGAGAATTTATTCAGCCTTTAGTTAGTGATAATATCGGTGGTTTAACTTATGGAGGTCAGGTAATTGTAGAACCAAGATTGTATTTTAATGGTGCTGGCCCAGTTAGATTAGATGCTACTCCAACAACAGAAGTTACTTCTAAACTTACAGGATCTTTTAATAATTTTGGTATACCAAGTGCAAAAAGTTTTCATATGATTGCTCCAGGTTATGGAAGTATACCAGGTGTTATAGCTGGAACAGCTAATCCTTATTTTGCTAGAATGTCTAGTTCAGAAACTACAACGGTTTTGGCTGATGCAATGGCACAAGCACCTACTTTTTTCAGTATTTCAGAAATAGGAGGTAACGATGTACTTTCATATGCAACTTCTGGTGGAATAGGAACTGTACAAACTACTAATTATGATGCAAGTACCTACGGGCCAAATGATATTACATCTCCTGTAGTGTTTGAAACAGTGATGAATGCAATGGTAACAACTTTAACTTCAGCAGGAGCTAAAGGAGTTATTGTAACTGTACCATCAATTGTAAATTTACCTTTTTTTACAACAGTGCCTTATAATGCAGTACCGTTAGATGCAGCAACTGCAAGTGCTGTAAATACTGGTTATGCAGGTTATAATGGAGGTATCCAACAAGCTTTTGCCGCTTTAGCTGGAACGGGTTTATTTACACAAGAAGAGTTAGATAAAAGAACAATTTCTTTTGCTGCTGGTCAAAATGCAGTTGTAATTATAGATGAAGATTTAACAGATTTAGGAGCTATTAATCCTGCTTTTGCAGCGATTCCAAAGTATAGACAAGCAACTGCAGAAGATTTCCTTTTGTTAACGAGTTCTAGTTTTATTGGTACAACTGTAGGTGGAAATGCACAGTTAATAAACGGAGTAACTGTTCCTTTAGCAGACCAATGGGTTTTAACACCACAAGAAAAAGATGCAATTCAATCTGCAACCGATTCTTATAATGAAAGTATTACAAGTATTGCAGTTGATAATGGCTTGGCGATTGCAGATTTAAATGCTCTTCTTAATGCAGCAGCTGGTTCAGGTATTATGTTTGATTCGTATACGCTTACTACCGGTTTTGTAACTGGTGGTTTAGTTAGTTTAGATGGAATTCATTTAACAACTAGAGGATATGGTTTAATGGCAAATAAAATCTTAGAAGCTATTGATGCTAAATATGGTTCTAATTTTATAGAATCTAACAACATTAATAAAGCAAATGATTTAACAGCTGTATACTCACCAACATTAAGATAAATTTAAAAATTAGATAACAAAAAAAGGTTGAGAATTTTCTCAACCTTTTTTTGTTTATATAGAAAGTGTCAATAAAAAAGAAATAATAAAGTAAACTGTAGTTTTAAATAAGCAGATCGCTTAGTTCCTTGCAAAGACAATTAAGAAAGCATCATTTTTGCTCTTTTAACACCTGCTACCAAAACATCAATTTCTTCTTTTGTATTGTAAAAAGAAAAGGAAGCTCTTATGGTTCCTGGAATTTTATAATAATCCATAATAGGTTGTGCACAATGATGGCCTGTTCTAACTGCAATTCCTAATTTGTCTAAAATTGCACCAATATCATAAGGATGTATTTCATTAATATTAAAAGAAATAACAGCTGTTTTTTCTTTCGAGGTTCCATAGATTTGTAAACCATCAATCTTTAAGAGTTCTTCTGTACCGTATTTTAAAAGCTCATTTTCATAAGTTGCTATATTTTCAAAACCAACGGAGTTCATGTAGTCAATTGCTGTACCAAAAGCAATTCCTCCACAAATATTTGGTGTTCCTGCTTCAAATTTATGAGGCAAACCTGCATAGGTCGTTTTCTCGAAAGTTACAGTTTCTATCATTTCTCCTCCACCTTGATATGGAGGTAATTTTTCTAACCATTCTTGTTTTCCGTATAATAAACCAACTCCTGTTGGGCCACACAATTTATGTGCAGAAGCCACATAAAAATCTACATTTAATTTTTGAACATCTGGTTTTATGTGAGGTGTAGCTTGAGCGCCATCAATTAAAACAGCAGCACCAACTTTATGTGCAGCTTCAATAATTTCTTCTATAGGATTTATAGTTCCTAAAGCATTAGAAACATGATTACAAAAAACTAATTTTGTGTTTTTATTTAATAACTGATGATAGGTTTTCATGTCTAAAGAGCCTTCATCTGTCATGGGAATTACCTTTAAAATAGCACCAGTTTTTTCGCATAACATTTGCCAAGGAACAATATTTGAATGATGTTCTAAGGCAGATACAATTATTTCATCACCATTATTTAAAAGCGATGCAAAACCAGATGCAACCAAATTAATACTATGTGTTGTGCCAGATGTTAAAATAATTTCAAACGCTTCTTTTGCATTAAAATGCTTTTGAATTTTAATACGCGCTTCTTCATATTTATCTGTAGCTTCTTGACTCAAAGTATGCACACCTCTGTGAATATTTGCATTGTAATTGCTATAGTAATCTACAATTGCATCAATTACAATTTGTGGAGTTTGCGAAGTTGCAGCATTATCAAAATAAACTAAAGACTTTCCGTGAACTGTTCTTTTTAGAATAGGAAAATCTTCTCGAATTTTATCAATATTAAACATAAAAATGATTTTGAAATACAAAGATAAAGCATGCAATTTTAAAGATGTAATAAAGTCAATATGAATTTCTTATTTTTACATAAACAAACACCAAACATCCATGAAAATTTTTAAAAGAATTTTAATAATATTGCTTGTAATTATGATTGCTGCAGTAATTTATAATTATCCAAAATTGAATATTATTGCTGGTTATTCTGCTAAAAGTACAGCTTCGTCTGTTTTTGTTGCTGATAGAACTCTTGAATTTACAAACAAAACTGACACTAATTTTTCTCCTATTAATTTAGCGGATGACACAGTAAATACTGATGAAAAATCAGTAACTTCAAGTGTTTTTGGGTTGTTAACAAGAAAAGCATTTGTTAGAGAAGGTTTAGGTAGTGTTTTGACTTTAGAAGAAGAGGATTTAAGTAAAAAATATTTATCGCCAAAAAGAGGAATAGCCGATAATATAACGCCTTTTCCTTATGGAAATGGGGCACAAAAAGATACTATTTTTAATAATGTAGATTATTCAAAATTAGAAGAAACTTTAAATGTTTTGTTTGATTCAGTTAATCAAACTAGGGCAGCAGTTGTAATTTATAAAAATCAGATTATTGCAGAACGTTATGCAGATGGTTTTACAAAAGATTCTAAAATTTTAGGATGGTCGATGACTAAAAGTATTGTAAGTACTTTGTTTGGAGTTTTAGAACATCAGAAAAAAATAAACGTGTTTGATAGAGCACCTATTTCTGCTTGGCAAAATGATGAACGAAAAGAAATAACTATTCATAATTTACTACAAATGAATTCTGGTTTAGAATGGGATGAAGATTATAATTCCATTTCTGATGTTTCTAAAATGTTATTTTTAGAGCGCGATATGACTAAATCTCAAATTGATAAACCGTTGATTGGCAAGCCTAATGAATCCTGGAATTATTCTTCTGGAACTACAAATTTATTATCAGGAATTTTAAGAAATCAGTTTAAAACACATCAAGAATATTTAGATTTTTGGTATGCAGAATTAATAGATAAAATTGGTATGAACTCAATGGTTTTAGAAGGAGATTTGGCTGGTAATTATGTGGGTTCTTCTTATGCTTGGGCAACTGCCAGAGATTGGTCTAAATTAGGATTACTGTATTTATATAATGGAAATTGGAATGGAGAAGAGATGTTTAGTAAAGAATGGGTAAAATATGCCACAACAGCAACGCCCACTTCAAATGGAACTTACGGAGCTCAAATTTGGTTAAACGCAGGAAAAACATATAAAAATGTGCCACAAAACATGTTTTCTTTTAATGGTTATCAAGGGCAGAATGTATTTGTTTTACCAGATCAAGATTTGGTAGTTGTTAGAATGGGATTAACTAAAAATGCAGATATTGATACTTTTTTAAGTGGAATTATTAAAAGTATAAAGCAATAAAAAAACCACTCTCTTTGAGTGGTTTTATGCTATATTTTTCTAAAGCTATGAGCTTTTTCCTTTTATCAAACTTAAAACTACAGCTACAAGTCCTAAGCCAATAGTAATATAAGAATTAGTGTTGTCTTGTGATTCAATTAAATCTAAATCTCCAATTGATACTTGAGTTTCTGGAATAACCATCGTGTAAATTCCGTATGCTAATAAAATAACTCCTACTATTAATAATATCGTTTTTATAGTTTTGTTCATAATGAAATGTTTTTATTGGTTCATCACAAAATTATAACATAAGTGTAGTTTCTTTTAGCTCTTTTAAACTAATTTTTAACTTATATACTTATAGATCAAAGCCAATATTAACTCCTAATTTTTCAGCAATTAACTTGTTAATTCGTTTTTTAACTTCTGGAATTTTTACACTTTCTAAAACTGTATTTGCAAAAGCATACATTAATAAAGCTTTCCCTTCTTTTTTAGGAATTCCACGTTGTTGCATGTAAAATAAAGCATCATCATCTAATTGACCAATTGTACAACCGTGAGAACATTTTACATCATCAGCAAAAATTTCTAGTTGAGGTTTTGCATTAATTGTAGCTCTATCGCTTACTAAAACATTATTATTTTGTTGATAAGCATTAGTTTTTTGAGCTTCTTTATTTACAATTACTTTTCCGTTAAAAACTCCTGTAGAACGTTCGTCAAAAATTCCTTTATAATCTTGATGACTCTCACAATTTGGCTCTATATGATGCACTAAAGTATGATGATCTACATGTTGTTTTCCTTCAATAATGGTAATTCCTTTTAAAATAGAATCTATATGTTCTCCATTTTGATAGAAGTTTAAATTATTTCTTGTAATGTTTCCTCCAAAAGAAAAAGTATGCACAGAAACTACACTATTAGATTTTTGATCTACATAAGTATTATCAACTAACGAAGCATTTTCTTCATCATTTTGAATTTTATAATAATCTACAGTTGAGCTTTTGTCAGCAAAAATTTCTGTAACGATATTAGATAAAACTGGGTTTGAAGTTAAACTTTGATGGCGTTCTATAATTTGAACATGTGCATTTTCTTCTACCACAATTAAATTTCTTGGTTGCACCATTGTTGCAGCTTCAGAACCTGTTGTAAAATTAATGATCTGTATTGGCTTTTCTACCTCTACATTTCTTGGAATATGAATATATGCGCCTTCTGTTGCAAAAGCTGTATTTAAAGACGTTAAACTGTCTTGTTTAGCAACTTTGTTATAGTAGTTTTCTACAAAAGCCTTGTATTTTGGTTTTGAAAATGCCGCAGACATTAAGCAAACATCTATAGTATCATGTGTTGTTTCTGATAAAAAAGAACTGTATTTACCATCAATAAAAACAACTTTATAAGTATCTATATCATGAATAAAATACTGTTTAACATCAGCCATTTCAACATCGTTTCCTTTGTTGGTAAAAATACTATAATCGTGTTTTAAAACTGAGTTTAAAGATGTGTATTTCCAAGCTTCTAGTTTCTTAGTTGGGAAACCTAATTTTTCAAAATTTTCAAAAGCTTCTGTTCTAATTTCATGAACATCAGAATTGATGTCTAGTCCATTTTCAAAAGCTACATATGATGATAGTATTTTTTCTTTTAATTCCATTGTTTCAGTCTTCAGTTTTCAGTCTTCAGTTGGCAGTTTATGAGATATCATAAAACTACTGATGGCTGATTTTTTATATTCTTAACTAACTTTTACACACAGTTGCTAACCGCAAACTGCTACTGATTTTACTGTGAACTTAAACAAGTTCTTTTTTAATCCAATCATAACCTTTTGCTTCTAATTCTAAAGCTAAAGAAGCATCACCAGATTTTACAATTTTTCCATCGTATAAAACGTGCACAAAATCAGGAACGATATAATCTAATAAACGTTGGTAGTGTGTAATTACAATTACTGCGTTGTCTTTAGATTTTAACTTGTTTACACCGTTTGCAACAATACGCAAAGCATCAATATCTAAACCAGAATCAGTTTCATCTAAGATGGCTAATTTTGGCTCTAACATAGCCATTTGAAAGATTTCGTTACGTTTCTTTTCTCCTCCAGAAAAACCTTCGTTTAAAGAACGTGATAAGAATTTACGGTCTATTTCTAATAATTCAGATTTTTCGCGAATCATTTTTAACATGTCTTTTGCAGGCATGTCCTCTAAACCTTTTGCTTTTCTAGTTTCGTTAATAGCTGTTTTAATAAAGTTTGTTACAGAAACTCCAGGAATTTCTACCGGATATTGAAAAGATAAAAACACCCCATTATGTGCTCTTTCTTCTGGTGCTAATTCACTAATATCTTCACCGTTTAATTCAATATTTCCGTCTGTAACTTCGTATTCTTCTTTACCTGCAATAATGTTTGCTAAAGTACTTTTTCCGGCACCATTTGGTCCCATTATTGCATGTACTTCACCTGCTTTAACTTCTAAATTCAATCCTTTTAAAATTGATTTATCTTCTATATTTGCGTGTAAATTGTTAATTTTTAACATCTTTTTTATGCTATTTGCTTTAAGCTTTAGGCTCTAAGCTGTTTAATAATTCTTCTAATTTTTTGTATGCTATTGGCGAGTGTTGAATAATAATTTCTGCATTTTTTTCTTTTGCAAAAGTTTCAAACTTATCCATACTTTCTAAGGTTTCTTTTGCATCATAATTAAATGAAGGCACCCCTTTTGTTGCTCTGTTTTCTTCAAAGTGATATAAATCTCCTGTTAATAAAACTGGTTTTTCTAAACCAGCAACTTCAACATATAAAGATTGATGTCCTATTGTATGACCCGGAGTATATTTTATAACTACCGTTCCGTCTCCAAAAACATCATAATCACCTTTAATTTTTTGTACATTTTTTAATGCTGCTAACGCAGGATTTTTAGCTTTTAATGTATCACCAAGGTTTGCATTGTATTCGTTTTCTTGTACAATCCATTTGGCATCTTTCATATAATTTGCATGTCCTGTATGATCGAAATGAGAATGAGACATGGCAAAATAGTTGAAATCTTCAATCTTAAAACCAATTGTTTTTAATTGATTAACCAAAGAATCGGGTCTTTGAATTCTAAAAACACCACTTGGTTCATCAAAAGGTTCTGGTTGTACTAATTGTTCTGGCAAACCAGCATCCCACATTAAGTTTCCTTTTGGATGAGAAATTACATAATAAGCGTCTGTAAATTGTTTAGTTTGCCCAGTGTATGTTGTGTCTTGAGAAAAAGCTTCTAATTTTTTTACAAAAATAGAACCACCTACTAATTGATATAATTTTACATCAGCTTTAGCGGTTTCTTCTACTTTTTTCTCGGTTTTTTTACAACTTACAATTGCTAAACCTAAAAATAATATGATTATTTTTTTCATGATTTTTATTTTACCCTACAGAACCTTCTAAAGAAATTTCCAATAATTTTTGAGCTTCCACAGCAAACTCCATTGGTAATTTATTTAAAACTTCTTTACTAAATCCGTTTACAATTAATGCTATTGCTTTTTCTGTATCGATACCACGTTGGTTACAGTAAAACAATTGATCTTCACCAATTTTACTTGTAGTTGCTTCGTGTTCTATTTGTGCCGATTTATTTTTAGCTTCTATGTAAGGGAATGTGTGTGCACCACATTCGTTACCCATTAATAAAGAATCACACTGAGAAAAGTTACGTGCGTTTTCTGCTCTAGAATTTATCTGAACCAAACCTCTATATGAGTTTTGAGATTTTCCTGCAGAAATACCTTTAGAAATAATGGTAGATTTTGTGTTTTTACCAAGATGAATCATCTTAGTTCCTGTATCTGCTTGTTGATAATGATTGGTAACTGCAATTGAATAAAATTCTCCTACAGAATTGTTTCCTTTTAAAATACAAGAAGGATATTTCCAAGTTACTGCAGAACCAGTTTCTACTTGTGTCCAAGAAATTTTTGCATTTGTTTCGCACAAACCTCTTTTGGTTACAAAATTAAAAACACCACCTTTTCCGTTTTCATCACCAGGAAACCAGTTTTGAACCGTAGAATATTTAATTTCTGCATCATCCATTGCAATTAATTCTACAACGGCAGCGTGTAATTGATTTTCATCTCTTTGTGGCGCTGTACATCCTTCTAAATAAGAAACATAACTACCTTTATCTGCAACAACTAAAGTTCTTTCAAATTGTCCTGTTCCTCCTTCGTTAATTCTAAAGTAGGTTGATAATTCCATTGGACAACGTACTCCTTTAGGGATGTAACAAAAAGATCCATCAGAAAAAACAGCAGAATTTAATGCCGCATAAAAGTTATCTGTTGTTGGTACAACAGTTCCTAAATATTTTTTAACCAATTCTGGATGTTCTTGAATTGCTTCTGAAATTGGCATAAAAATAATACCTTTTTCACCCAATGTTTTCTTAAAAGTAGTGGCTACAGAAACAGAATCCATCACAATATCAACTGCAACATTGGCTAGTTTTTTTTGCTCATCAATAGAAATTCCTAATTTCTTAAAAGTTTCTAATAAATCTGGATCAACTTCGTCTAAAGAATTTAATGTTGGCTTCTTTTTAGGAGCAGAGTAATATGCTATTTCTTGAAAATTTGGTTTTGGGTAATTTACATTTGCCCAATCTGGTTCTTCCATTTTTTCCCAAACTCTAAAAGCTTCAATACGCCAATCGGTCATCCATTGTGGCTCATTTTTCTTTTTAGAAATTGCACGAACTACGTCTTCATTTAACCCTTTTGCAAAGGTTTCACTTTCTATATCTGTATAAAAACCATATTCATATTCTTTGGTTTTTAATTCTTGTTCTAGCTGTTCCTCAGTATATTTTGACATCTCTTTTCTTAAGTTTTAAAGTGAAAATGATTCTCCGCAACCGCAAGTTCTATTTGCGTTTGGGTTGTTAAATACAAATCCTTTTCCGTTTAATCCACCAGAATACTCTAGAGTTGTACCAACTAAATATAAAAAACTCTTTTTGTCGACAATGATTTTTATACCATTTTCTTCAAAAATTTTATCGTTTTCTTCTTGTTTGTTATCAAAAGTTAAATCGTAAGATAAGCCTGAGCAACCACCACTTTTTACGCCAACTCTCACAAAATCTTTTGTTGCGTCAAAGCCATCATCTGTCATTAACTCAATGACTTTCTTTTTTGCTGTGTCTGAAACTTTTATCATAATTTTAAATAGATTAAATCTAAATTGTCTGCAAATATACGATATAAGTCGTATAAAAAAAGGAAACTTTCATTATGAAACCTAATAGATTAATTAGTTTTATTGATTGCTCTTATTAAAATGATAAAAAATTATTTTTTGATGATTTTTTTACGAATAATTCCAGCGTCTGTATCAACTTTAATAATGTAAATACCTTTTTTTATTTCTGATAAATTTACTTGATTTTTTGTAGATTTAAATACTTTTTGACCTAACAAATTGTAAATAATTAGTTTGTTAAATGTTGTGTTATTTGTGGTCTTTATCGTTAAAAAATCATTCACAGGATTTGGAAATATTTCTATATTATGTAATGTAAGATTTTGTTTTTCTGTATTTAAAACTATCGTATTATTTTTGGAAATTAAATGAAAATCTGGATCAATATGAACAGAACTTACAGTAAAAGAAACAGTTTTTGTAAAGGTTTGTGCATTTTTTGAATTATCTAAAATTAAATCTAATACTTCACCATTTGTTCCGTTTAAACGCACAGGAACATTAGCTTCAAAAAAGGAAACAGAATTATGACTTTGTGTTTGATTTAGTGTGATGTTTATAGAGTTGTCACTTTGTTGAAACCAC